>CAZGXE010000033.1:0-4058 GCA_964529605.1 uncultured Candidatus Bathyarchaeia archaeon
ATCTCAGTAAGATCGATTAGGCTTGCCTTGAAGAAAGGAAGACATTTATAGTTGTGAGCTGTGATATAGCCTCATGCGTGTAATCGAGATTATCCCTATCACCGGGCTGCCGATAATTAAGTGCGGAGACGACTTAGGGCTTCTTATATGTGAGGCTGCTGCTAGGCAGGGCACACCAATCCAAGATGGGGACATTATTGTTGTAACTCACGTAGTTGTTTCACGGGCTGAGGGGAATGTGATAAACCTTGATGATGTAACTCCCTCCGAGTTTGCGAAGGCCGTAGCTGAAGAATATAAGAGAGATCCCGCTCTAGTCGAGGTTGTTTTAAGGGAGTCTAAGTCTATTGTCCGTATGGGTGCGGGTCATATAATAGCTGAGACAAAGCATGGTTTCATTTGCGCAAATGCCGGCGTTGACAAGTCTAATGTTCCAGGCGAGAGGAATGTTGCGCCTTTACCGAAAGATCCGGATGAATCCGCCCGCGTAATTAGGCGGAGGATAAAAGAGGTTTCCGGGAAGGATGTGGCAGTTCTAATCTCCGACACACACGGCAGACCCCTCCGCAGCGGTGAGATAAATGTTGCTGTTGGAGTCGCCGGTATTAAGCCGATTCGAGATAGACGGGGTGAAAGGGATCTGTTCGGTTACACGCTTAAGGTGAAGCAGACAGCTATTGCTGACGAGTTATCCTCGGCGGCTGAACTGGTTATGGGACAAGCAGATGAGGGCATACCTGTAGCGGTAATTAGAGGCTATCTCTATGAAAGGTCTGAAAATGCGAGTGCAAGAGACTTCATAAGACCCAGGGGGCGAGACCTATTTATATAAAGCTGAGCTATAGTGGAATAAATGTTATTTCACTTATGCTTTAACTTCGCATTCTTTCTGATCATGACTTCAGCTCTTCTCAAATCTAGGGGTGCATTAACATTGAAGAATGTTAGCATTTTCGGATCAATTTCCCTAATGACTATGGTTGAGAGATAGCGAACCTTTCTAAGTGAGGATATCATAGATCGCATTCTATTTTCCCCTCTTTTGAGGCATTCTCTCGCGGCTTTTTGCGCTGGCTTAGTTCTGTAAACCGCTTGTAGGGGCTCTATGTAGCCGTTCGGCCATCTTGGAATAACTGCGTTAACACCCACAGCTATATCAAACAATAAATCTATGAGTCTTCTTGAAATGAAAGGTGTATCGCATGGTAGCAGGATTGAGTATTCGCTTTGAGTCTTCATCAGACCGGTGTGCGCTCCGGTAAGCGGGCAGGTTGGGAAACCTTCCATGTCAACGACTATTCTCGAGTTTTTGGGGAGAACTGAAGAGTATAGAAGCCTTTTTTCATCAGATTTTACGCAGACAACGATCTCGTCAACAAGATCTTGAACTCTCTCAATAACATATAATATTAATGGTTTACCCGCTAAATCGGTGAGGCCTTTATCTGCTTTAAACCTCTGCGAGTTTCCGCCAGCGAGTATTATGGCTGCTCTATCCACCGCTCTTTTTCCCCATTTTTATCCTGCTAATAACATAGTCAATGATTTCTTCAGCTATATTAACGCTTGCCACATCCTGTAAGCCTCTCCAGCCAGGTTGACTGTTTAGCTCCACAATAAATAAGCCTCTATCACTCTCCAGTATATCAACGCCAGCCATTTCGCAGCCAATCACTTTAGCGGCTCTTATGGCTAAACTCTCCACCTCGGCGGTTGGCTTATATGCCACGGGCTTAGCCCCTAAACTGACATTGGTTTTCCATAGATTAGAAATTCTACGCATAGCCGCTAATATCCGTCCGCCTAAAACGAAAGCTCTTAGGTCGTAATTTCCATGAGGTATAAACTCTTGCAGATATATAACTTGATGATGGAACTCTAGAGCTCTAAAAACTCTTTCAGCAACATCTGGATCCGAAACTCTAGTTGAACCTATCCCACGCGAGCCAAATATCGGTTTAACAACAACGTCTCCGCCTAGGTCATGGAAGGCTCTTAAGGCTTCCCGTGCTCTTTCAGTCACAGCTGTCCGGGGAACTGGAAGGCCTGCCTCCTCGAGAAGCGATAGAGCATAATATTTGTCAACCGACCGCTCAATTACATGCGGGGGATTCAAGATGTATAGGCCAAGCCTTCTAAGCCTATGGAGTAAATCCATGCGGAATATTATCTCCTCTAAAGAACCCCGTCCAATGGGCCGCACTATTAAGGCCCTAAGATCCCTCAAAATATCGATCTCGCCTAGCGAGACTTCTGGTTTAAAGCCGACCCTAGCCACAAGCTCCGGAAAGCTGAAGCAGACCGATTTTAAACCACGTTTAACAATAGCTTCCTTTAGCTTGGTTGAACCCCAAGAATTCTCGTTGCGAGTTAGAATACCAATCTTCCACATCTCTCTCCGCTCAGAGGATAATTCTACTACTGCCAGATTTATCGTTTGCATTAAAATAATTATATCTATCTTTTCTTCTGAAAAGCCTAATTCTTAAATTCTCAGGAGTGAAAAGATTGAATTAATTTTTCTCCTTTTTGTTGCTGTTTATCAGCGTGGCACTCTGCGTCATATTATTTTGGCTTCTAAATAGTTTGTGTGGGCTTTAATAACTCTGACATTAACAAATTTCCCAAAGAGGTTTTCCCGGCTTTTAATAACTATTGGCTTGTAAGTGTAGTTTCTTCCAATCCACGAATCTCCGAATCCTTTCTCATCGATCAATATCTCCCCTTCCCATCCCAGCCACCTTTCATTTCTCTCAAATGAAATTCTATTGGCAAGTTTAGTCATCATGCGGCTTCTAAGCCCTACCTCTTTAGTATCGATTTGCTTCATGCGTTCGGCGGGCGTTCCAGGCCTTAGGAAGAACTTAGATATGTTAACTACATCAGGTTTAACATCCTCAATGAGTTTTAGGGTTCTCTCGAATGCCTTCCGGCTCTCTTCAGGGAATCCGCATATAACATCTGTGGCTATTGTTATCTCCGGAATTTCATTTCTAAACGATTCGATTATGGTCTTAAAATCTTTAACAGTGTATTGGCGATTCATCATTTTTAAAACTTTGTCATCCCCGCTTTGAACTGGCAAATGCAAAAACTTGAATATCCGTTCGTTCCTGTAGGCTGATATAATATTCGGTAACATCTTTAGAACATGATTTGGGTTCATCATTCCAACTCTTATAAAGAATTTCCCATCAACCCTACAACATTCCTTAAGCAGTTCAACTAGATTAGATTTTATGTCCAAACCGTAGGCTCCATTATCTTGAGATGTTAACCAAACCTCCTTAACCCCCTCTAAAACAGCCTTTCTAAGCTTATCGGTGATTAAGCTAGCTGGATACGAGAACAATCTGCCCCTCGCAAATCTAACGCAGCAAAATGAGCATGCGCCCAAACATCCTTCGGATATAGGTATGATTTCGATAACTCGGTTAAGCCTTATCTTTGGCTGATTAAGCTTAACCGTTGGCTTATCTGAGAAGAAAATTCTCCCTCTTTCACCGTTTTCAGCAGACTTTAACGCTACGCTAATCTTATCAACGCTGTACGGATCCAAGATTGCTGAAACATTCGGAGCAGCTTTTAATATGGATGCAAGGTTTATCTTTGGTAGACATCCCGAAACAATGAGCGGCTTATTCAATTTACTAAAGAGACGCAGCCTCCATATTATGCGATCCTCAGTCGGCCTCTTAACACCACAAGTATTCACCAAAATAATATCAGCCTCATCCAGCCTCTTGGATATCTTATAGCCGGAATCCAAGATATGCGCAAGCATTATTTCAAAGTCAGCTTTATTTGCAGCGCAACCATAGTTCTCAACATAAACGGTCCTATCTAACCCGGAAGGCTTAACTTCGCCTTCTAAGCATTCCGTATTCACTCTAGTATTTCTGCTGGACAATATTAACCAAGAGAAATTTTGAGGCACTATAATATAAGCTTCTTTATCCGTGAGTAGCTCGGAATCCTAAAAAAGGACCTGAATTAATGAAAACGTTAATTTCACATACCGCTAACATTATACCGCCGTCTCCAAAAAGGATAAGATT
>CAZGXE010000033.1:4158-11295 GCA_964529605.1 uncultured Candidatus Bathyarchaeia archaeon
GATAAGATTTTTTCCTTTGAGATGAAATTTTAAGCGTTAGGGAACAATCTTCATGAAAATAGTCATGTTCTTTGATAAGATTTTTTTAGCTAAAATAGATAATTTTATAAGATAAAGGAACAAACATGTTTGGATAATGTTGAGATATTATTATATAGCTATTTATGTTAATTTGATATTTCATTCTTCCTGAGGTGATGATAGAGTATGAAGCTCATAACGATATACCTCCCTGAACCGTATCTAGAGGCTTTGGATGAATTAGTTAATAGGCGGTATTATCCGCATAGGGCTGAAGCTATTAGGGCGGCTATACGAGATTTGATTGAAGTTGAGTTATGGAGACGGAAGCAATATGGCAAAGCTAGCAGATAAAGCGCTTCAGTATATGTGGAATGAGAATGTGCAGAGAGGTCTAAGGGAGCCGGGGTACTGCCGTATAATAGTCGTCGGCGTAGGCGGCGCTGGGAACAATACGGTTAATAGGCTAATGAAGTCGGGGATAGTTGGCGCTGAATGCATAGCCATTAACACGGACCTACAACATTTAAACGCTGTACATGCGCACCAAAAGATTCTCATAGGTGAGAAGCTTACGCGTGGGCTTGGATCAGGTGGGGATCCGAATATTGGTAGGGCAGCAATTGAAGAGTCCATAGAACAGGTTGATAAGGTTTTAACGGATGTTGATGTAGCATTCGTAACTGCCGGGATGGGGGGTGGAACAGGTACTGGCGCAGCGCCGATCATTGCTAGATTGGCCCGCGAGAAGGGTGCAATAGTTGTGGGTGTTGTCACAATGCCCTTCAAGATTGAGAGGGGACGAATCAACTACGCCCTTAAGGGATTAACTGAAATGCGTAGGGAATGCGACACTGTCATAGTTATCGATAACAATAAGTTGATGTGGCTTGTTCCGCAGCTACCGATAAATGAGGCGTTTAAAGTTGGGGATCAAGTTTTGGCTAACATGATTAAGGGAATAACTGAAGTGATATCGATGCCGAGCCTAATAAACTTGGACTTCGCGGACTTCAGGACGATAATGAAGCGTGGAGGTGTTGCAATAGCGGGGATAGGTGAATCGAACGCGCCGAATAGGGCTGAGGATGCTGTTCAAAAGGCGCTGAGAATGCCTTTACTAGATATAGATTACAGTGGTGCGAATGGGGCTCTCATCCATGTGTCAAGCGATGAAACTCTAACAATAGAGGAGGCAAACATGGTTGGTGAGATCATAACTCAAATGATGAGTGAAGATGCGCTGGTAATCTGGGGTGCAAGAATCGATCCTAACCTGAAAGGAACTCTACGGGTTACATTGGTCATGACCGGTGTTAAATCACCGTATCTCTTGAGCGGCTTCGGGTCGAAAACCGCTGAACTATATGACTTGGATCCTCAGCCTCAGAAAAAACCGGAGAAGCCGTTAAATATTGGGCTGGACATAGAGGAGATACCTGTCCTAGAGGACTGAGATCTCAACGTTTTATCCGCAAAACCTTTTTTATTCTCAAAATTAGCGGCGTGCCTCTGCCCACAGGAATTGTTAATCCTTTTCTTATAGACTTAACAACACATTTTATACTTCGTTCATTAGTGTTTATTAACGTGTAGGCTAAACCTATTGTCTCGGGCATGTGAGAGTCGCTTCCAGCTGTTTGCGGCAAATGGTAGCGTTCAGCAAACCTTCTACACATTCGGGTTAATGGCTGGAATGGAAATAGAGATGAGTTTATAACCTCAACAGCATCTAAACCAAGGGAAAGTATCTTTGGATTTAACCCTATGCCGTCCTTAAATAATGTTTGAGGATGAGCAGCTATGGCTATGCCCCCGCTCTCATGGATTCTCCTAACAGTTTCCTCAGCACTTAACCCCTTTGGAATATTTTCCGTAACATTAATGCCGAGAATATGCCCATCCCTTGTGGAAACTTCTATTCCCGGTATTATCAACAGCCCTTCATAATCTCCGCTTTCAACCATTTCAGCCAATTTCATGGCGCCTGCAATGGTGTCATGATCGGTTATTGCAGCCCCATCTAGTCCCCTCTTTTTTAACCATGTGATTAGCTCCTTTAGGGTTGTGAGGCTGTCTCCAGAGTAGCATGTGTGAACATGCAAGTCGATCTTTAACGGCAAACGGCTCATCCACTATCTTATTTTACTCCCAGGTCTTATAGGCTTCTCCGGGCCTATGAAGACAACTCCGCTCTCATCTTGCGCGGCTAAGATCATAACTTCGGATTTCACGCCAAATATTTTTCTCGGTTCAAGATTTGTTACAACCGCGATGAATCTGCCTTCAAGCTCCTCAGGCTTATAGTATTTAGCTATCCCAGCGACAGCCGTCTTAAGGTTGTTTCCACCTATGTCGATTATTAGCTTTAGAAGATTCTGGGATCTAGGTATGCGCTCGACTTTAACTATTTTTCCGACACGCATATCTATCTTCGAGAAATCCCCAATGGATATTACTTTTACTTCTTGACTGACCCTAATCTCCTCAAGCATGCTTTGCAGATCCTCTTCTGAAGCCTCAATTTTGCTGAAAAGCGGTTCAGCTTCTTTAATTTTATGGCTGGCTGGCAGAGGCTTATAAGCCTCATTCCAAAGCATTTTCTCCGGCAGATTTAGGAGACTGCGAAGTCTCCGCGCTGTTGTAGGTATGAATGGTTCAAGTAGGATGGAAAGAGCTTTAACTATCTGAGCTGAGACATATAGAGTGTTTGCTGCAACCATAGGATTAGTTTTAATCTCACCCCATGGTTTCTTTTCATTAAGATATCTGTTCCCAATTCTGCTTAGCTCAATTGTTCCACGTAGCGCTTCCTGTAAGTGAAAGTTACTTAATGCTTCGTCAACAGATTTAATTTTCTCCTTAATTAAGCTAAGAGTGTTTTCATCCTCCTCATCTAGGTTTGCTGGCTTAGGAATTTCGCTTCCAAAGTATCTATTTATAAACTTCACTGTTCTATGGATGAAGTTCCCTAATGTATCGTTTAAATCCGAATTTACTTTTTCGATGAGTATTTTCCATGTGAAATCGGAATCCTTTGTTTCTGGGCGTATCGAGATCAAGGTGTACCTCCAGTAATCAACGGGGAACATTTCTAAGGCCTCATCGATCCATACGCCTATTCTCCGGCTTTTCGAGGATTTTTGGCCGCCGAATATCAGCCATTCGTTTGTGCAGACATTCCACGGGAGGTTATATCCCTCGTGGGTTGCCATTAGAAGCGCTGGAAATATGAGCGTATGAAAGGGTATATTATCCTTACCTATAAAATACAGTGTCTTCGCGTCCTTGTTGAACCAGTATTCCCTCCATTTTTCACCGTTTCCATATCTCTTGAAATACTCGATTGTTGCTGAAACATAGCCTAAAACAGCGTCGAACCAGACGTATATCGTTTTATCCTCAGCGCCCTTAAACGGTGCCGGTATGCCCCACTTATTATCTCTGGTTATTGGTCTAGGTTTTAATCCCTCTTTTAGAAGGTTTATGCTGAAGTTTCTCGCGTTATCCGGAAGCTGCTTATTATTCTCTATGTACGCTAGGAGTTTATCGGTGAATTTAGGCATGTCGAAATACCAGTGTTTAACTTTCTTTATTATGGGCGTTGCGTTGCATATGGCGCAGCGTAGATCTAGAAGCTTCGTTGGCTCTAGAAGGCGGCCACACTGCTCGCACTGATCCCCCCGCGCACGTTCGTAACCGCAATAGGGGCATTTACCCTCAACGAACCTGTCGGGTAAGAAACGTCGACATCTCGGGCAGTAGGGGAGCTCATCCTCCTTTGTGAAGACGTAACCGTTTCGTTCTATCTTGAGCATTAGTTCCCTAACGAATTGCTTGTGAACCGGGCTTTCAGTCCTAGTATAATTGTCAAATGATATTGCCCATTTCCTAAAGAGCTCTGAGACAATCTTATGGTTTCTGTCAGTTAGTTCCTTAGGCGAAATATTCTGTTTTATTGCCTCAATCTCTATAGGTGTACCATGCTCATCCGACCCGCTTACGAATAGAACCTGGTCTCCCTTAAGCCTGTAATAGCGGGCTATGACATCCGCTGAGAGAATTGGTAGAAGATTGCCTAAGTGGAGTACATGATTAATATATGGCCAGGCTGCTGTAACTAGAATCTTCCCGAGTTTAACGCACCTCCACTAGTCCAAAAAATAATCAAATCTGATACTTAAATAAAACGGCTGGCGAATACTGAAATACGAGTCTCCAGCAGATCAGACTAAAAAGGAAATCTGAAGTTATCCCCTTTTTCCACAGAAAGCGCTTATGTGATTCCGGTGGAAACAAACTTCTTCATAAACTTAAGATTCTTAAGGCAAGCAGGCTCAGAAATGTTGCAGACGCCACTATTGGAATGACGGCCCTAAGGTAGCCTTTAAAATCAACTTTGAGTGAGGCCATTGACAGCGAGACGCAGGGATGCACAGGTGTGATGACGTAGCCTAAAAAGATTCCAAAATATATTAATGCGAAAGCTGGAGGCGTAATTGATCCAAACTTCATCAAATAAATTGGAAAGACTATCCCGGCGGGTGTAACTATCCGTCCAGTAATAAAACCCAGAAGAAACGCTATTCCAAAGAGAGATTCTAGCGTTATAGGAACATTCCTAAATAGTTCAATGGCGCCTGAACTCTTTAAGATTCCTAAAAACACCATTATGCCAATCATCATAAAAGCGAAGTCCCAAGGTTTCGCCTTAACCAGAATATTGCGAAACCTTACTAAACTAAGTCTTCCAATGATCATAGCAAATATTAGGCTTACTGAAACTGCAATTAGGGTCGCTAGCTCCTTAAATGGGAGTGTGAACGCTGTCTTTAATAATATGTCCAGTAGGGGTGCTATGAGTAGAGCTGCTAGGGGTAGAATTAATCCCCTCGGAGAGAACTCTTCTTCATATTTCATCTTTTCTAAATCTCCTTTCAGAAGGAATATGTATCCAAGAAGCAATGCGAAAATTAGGATTACGGATAAATATGGGATAGGTTCATATAAACCGATCTCAGCGGATGTGGTTGAAACTATTAGATCGGCTGATAATGGGTAAACAAGGTATAGAATGTGGCGAAACCATATGTTGATTCCAGCCTTCTTCTCGTTAGGTATCCCTGTTCCAGCCTTATCCACTAATGGAACTGAGAGAAGAGCTCCTCCTGGCATGGGTAATAAGCCTATGATGGCTGGGGAGAGCATGAGGAAGAATTTTCTTCCAATTCGCATATTGCTGACCAGCCTATCCATCTGTCCACTCTCGTTCAGCACGCCGCCTATCAAAGGGATTAAGCCGACAACTGCAGCTAACAGAATTGTTGAGGGATTAATCATGTTCTCCCAAATCTTCAATGGCAAATTTTCAGGCGCCAGAAATATGCCAAGAATGATGGCGGCAACGAACATAGCAACCCCGAGATTCTTCTTAGAAACAATAAAGAGAACTACCATGGCTGAAAGGAAACCCAGCCATCCAATCAGTGTTCCATTGTTCATCCGAAAATCCCCTTATAGAGTATTTACTAATCTTGAATACATCTAGGAAAGGGCTTCCACAAATTTTTCTTTTACGGTCTCACAATCTTGCTTAATACTTCAAGGATTGTTTCCGCGCTTTCTCTAATTGCTACCTTAATCTCTGGGCTGACTTCTTCGCCTAGATTAAGATTTTTCGGTTGTATGCCGAAAAGCATTATCTTTGCGCTGATTGTAGCATTTATCAGTTCAGCTATTACATGGAGCGGTAGGGCATGTGTGGATAGGGTTATGCCTACTATTCGCTCCGGAGAGATAAGTCTCACCTCGCCCGGTTGCCCCCCAAAATCTGCGGCGTCAATAAGCAGAATATGGGAGGGATTGAATAACTTTATTTTTCCAATAAAGTTTTCGGGCACCATCCCTCCTTCGATAAGTTTCACATTTCTTGGAACCCTGCCTCTCAGCAATCTTAAGATTCTTATACCTACTGCATCATCTCCTCTAAGTGGATTACCGATCCCTAATATCACAAGCTTAGAGCAATCCTGCAGCCATTTCTCTAGATCTTCTCTGAAACTCAATTTATCTCAGACAAAAATCTCTTCATTTGCAACATAAAGCTTTTCGCCTTCTTAATACTTTCCTCCTAAGTCTAGCGTATAATCTTATGTAGGTAAAGGATTAGACTCGATATTTGTTTGAAAATAAAAATGGGTCGATCTTAAATTCGAGGTATTCTTTGGGGAGAATACTTTAAGATTTTCTGTTTCATGCTGTGGATGGTGTGCTTCTAATACACGATTGTTTTGAAGGTTATTTGGATATTATCGCATAGGCTAATTTTTATCCAAACACCAACTTTAAATATTCGATTTGAGATTTGTTCAAAAATATAAACGCTATTATTAATTCGGCATGGCGCAAGCTCATCTAATAAAAGAAGATGGAGGTTAAAGGGTTGTCTAATAAAAGTGAGCTTATTACTCCATCCAGAAAGAATTTTTTCCAGGAGGCTTATGATTATGGTATGTTTGAGATTTAGACTAAAAAGACTCCTTCTCTATCTTTCTTCCACAGTAGTAGCATCTAACAACAAAATCCTTCTTGCTCGAACTCGTTCACGCCACCAACAGACCGAGTCTGACAGATGTTGCTTCCCCTTAACTCCCGCATACTACGCGTATCTCTTTTTCTGATTTGATCCGCATATTAGTCTATAGAAGACATCTTAATATGATCTTAAACTCTCAACTTTAAAGTTTGCGTGCTCTCTTTGGAAGGCTTTACTTCCCATACTCTTCCACGCGTCCCCGCTTTTTCATTTTTTTATCACGCTTCTCATACATGAAGTGTTCTAGGCGGCGTGGCAGGCCGGGTAAAAGAAGATGTCTGTCTATTTTTCGGGGATGGCGGATGCGGCGGTGCAGGTTTAAAAATGTCTGCCTGTTTATGTTGTTGAGGGGAGGCTTGGGTGGATGCTTTATATAGATCAGTTGTTTTAAAGTTTATCTAACGCTCGCTCATATAAGGATGTGGGGGAGGAGTTTGGCGGATGCTTCTGAGATTACATTCACTAGGCATGCTATGGAAAAGTTTAGGGTTCTGAAGCGTTATGGATTTGAAGTTAGTAAG
>CAZGXE010000034.1:0-11001 GCA_964529605.1 uncultured Candidatus Bathyarchaeia archaeon
ATGTCTACATCCTTAAGATTGTCGCTTGGCAGCTTATAGTTTGTGATGTCTGATGCCCATACTCCGGCCCATTTTGCATCGGGGGTTGTTAGCTCTCTCACATGAGCCGCGTTCGCTGAGCCGGAGATTATAACCATGGCTATATGCATACCCCATGGGTCGGCGTCAGTAAATATGTAAACTGGTAAGCCTAGCTCCTGATTTAATCTGCGGATAAAGTATCTTGTTGAGCGGGGAGCCTGCCCTCTTAAGAAAACAAGTAGGGCGTTAAATTTATCGTGAACTCTTTCTTCAATAAATCTGGTGAATAAACCGCCTTTCTCGATTGCTATAACCTTGTTGGCGCTTGTCTTTACGAACTCTGCGGAGGTTAAGGCTGGGCCTATCATCACTCCGTCCGGATGTGAAGTTAGGTTTAAGCGTTTACCCTCATAATTTGGAATAGTATATTCTATTGTGAGATCGCCGAAGATCGCTGAGCTTTCTTCTGGAAAGACGCTGAAATCCTCCCTCGTATATCCTAAAACAGTTTCTAAATCCGTTATTATATTATCGGATTCATTCTGGTCTTTGAAGAATACGTCGTATGCTTGCGCTGAGTAGAATACATCCCTTAAAGTTGAGGTTTTCTGATGTAGAGTTAACTCATGTGTGAAGTATGCCATCCACACCAACTGCATGAAGGGCCTTAAATGCCTGATGTTCCTTGCGCTTCTCTTCACCTTCTTTTCGCCTAAAACATACTGCCTAAGCTCTGGATTATAGTAGATGTTGTCTGTCGACCTGCTTGGCATAACGATCTGTGGGAAAACACCTTTATCTAGCTGCTCATAAAGCTCGCGTCCAAATTTTTCAAGATTCGTTAAAACTTTCTTCCTCTTATTCCTAGCTGTGGCGCTAGTTTTCTTCAAATTTTCCCGTCCTCCTTAAAAGTCTACTTACATCAGGTATTTCTTTTTCCCCTGCAAGCCTTGTTGAAAACTCAGCTATTTTCGGCAGATACTTTGCGAAAACTGAAAAACGCGCCTTCTCACGCTTAATTCTCTCCTTCCTTGATAGGTAGATTCCAAGCTGACGTGCAACATCCCTTATTCCGTTGAGGATTTCCCGACTTACTTCAGGTCTATCTGCGATCATCTCTTTCCCAACGGTTTTCCATGGAACCTTAGTGCTACATATGTGAACTAGAACCGCGAACGCCATGCCAGGTTTCAAACCGTACTTCCTCCAGTTGATCGATTTAACGATCTTCCAGCTGACATCTCCAGATTCATCGTAGACCAGCGGAATCTTGTTGGCGAACCTATAGAGCACTATGTCCTCCTTTACTGGAACTTTACCGCCGTACGATATTCCAACTTCCACGATAAATGGATGGCCGGAATAGGCTGATGGCTTACGTTTGGAAACGGCTACAAACTCTGGCTCAAGCTCCTTCAGTATGCCGGCCCTAAGTATTTTCTCGCCGAGAGGCGAGAGACAGTCAGCGTCTGGAGGGAGAAATTCATTAAATCTTTTCATGGCTTGCACGAGTCTCACTATTTCGTCAGGTTTGAGCTTCTTCGGATCGGCATCCTCTGAGAAACCGGCGAACTTGAGGAAACGCCGGGCTATGCGTTTGCCAACCCTATGGAAGTGCTCCCGCATGAAGTCAAGTAATGTTCTGCATCGTGTTATACGTATTATACGGTACATTGTCTCCACATCTATTCCATGCGGATGGGGCAAGGTTTCTTTCGGTTGAGGGGGAAGCGAGAGCACAGTTCTCTCAAACTTATATAATCTTCCTCTCGGGTCAACAAACATTATGTTCGCGTATGGGTTAACTATGGCTGTTTGCTTAAGATACTCGAGAATTTTAGGCATCGCCTTGGAGTAATCTCCCTCAAGATTCACCTCAACTATTGTGCCGTGCCATCGATTCTTATTTCGATATATTTTTCTATTGAGAACAACCGGGCGGTTTCGCTCAATATCTATCATCAGGGTATACTCGTAGATTTTTGAAGTCCCTGTGCTTGATATAACTTCAATCGGCTTGTTTGATGTTATCTGCCCATAGAGCATCGTCATTGTTCCGCCTAAGCCGAATGTTCCACGTGCCTGCTTCAATTTGTATTTTGAACTGAAGAGGAATTGGCAGAAGGCTAGAGGCACGTAGTCCGCGGGTATGCCTAAACCGTTATCCTCAACTCTTAGGGAATAAAAATTCTTTTTTTCATTCCCGTTCATAAATGATAAGCGTACATAAATGTCTGGTAGAATTCTCATGGGCTCTGTGGCGTCAAGCGAATTCTCAATGAGCTCCCTAACCGCTGAAAAAATGGCTCTCGCAGGGTTAGAGAAGCCCGCTATCTCCTTATTCCTATAGAAAAAATCGGCGGGGCTTATCTCTTGGAAGATCTGGCTTATTGTCCCCACACTCCTCTCCAAAGGGACTTAAACTAAAAATCATCGTTGTCAATAATATATATTCCTATCATGCTCATTCAGATCTGGGTAATAGGGAGCCGCCCTCCCAGAGCTCAAACTGCCTTCTCTTTAACTTCTGTCTTCTTCTTTGAAGGAACTTATAGACGGTTCCATGTCCGCTACCATTAATTAGCATGTTTATTGCTTCTCTGGCTATGCTAACCTGTTCGATGTTGCCTATTATTGCAACCGTGTGTCCGTAAACAGACATTAAGGTTTCAGTTAGCTCCTCAATTGTTTCCCTAGTTCTACCGTTTCTCCCAATAATTCGGCCTTTAACCCGCTTTATGCTTGATTCAGATCTACCAAGTATGCTTCTGAGATCAATTATTTCAAGCATATATTCTTCGTTGTCCAGAAGCTTAAAGGCTCTTTCAGGCGAGAAGCCTCTGCCAATTGCCAAAACTACCTCTTTGGCCTTAAAAAGCAATGAAGGGTCTTCAGCGTCTTCCCTCAACGTTATAGTTACATTCCCGCTTTCGCCGTCAATATCGAGTTTAACTGAGAGTTTCTTCTCTATGTAATTCTTAACATTGCCCCTTGCTCCTATAAGAACCCCTACACGCTCTCGCGGTATTCTAACGAATAATTGCGCCACCGGTGATCACCTTAAACGCATCCTCAACCTCGATTACATCAACACCGAGCTTTAAAAAGTATCGGTTTATGTTCTCAAGGTCTCTAATAAGGAATTGGTTTGAATTTGAATGCTCGATCAGAACCGCTTGGGAGAAATCGAAGAGAACGGGTCTCCCCCTCCAAACCATAATATTATACTCGCTTAGGTCACCGTGAACCAGCCTGGCATCCCTATAAAGCCTCTTAACATGCAAGAGGATGTTGCGGTACATTCTTTCAGGACTCTTGAGTTCAACCTCCCTGAGGAGTGGGGCGCTTATTCCGTTTTTACCTATAAACTCCATGAGAAGCACATTATTATTGATGGCTATTGGACGGGGCACCCTAACCTTCGCTTCATGAGCTAAAACTAGATTTTTAAACTCTTTCTGAGCCCATAGGTAAACCAGACTCCTTAAATCCTTCTTCACACTCTTGAATCTCGGGTCTCCGAGGATATATGGGAGTCGGCCCCTTCTGAAGCTGGCTGAAACCGTTAAAAAAATTTTTATGGCGATTTCTTCATCTTTAGAGTTTATTCCCCAATATATTCTCGACTCCTTCCCAGAGTTCACAACACCATATATCTCTTTTATCTCACCCCTATTCATAAAATCATATATGGTCATGAGCGTTGAGCGGTCAAAAACCTCCTCGAGAACCTCATACTCCTCACTTCGCTTCTCTTTCATCAGCTGCTCAGTCTCATAGGTTTTCTCTTCCCGTTCGAGTTTTTTTCGTACCCTATCTTCAAGCGACATAACCAGAAATCCCTTCAAAAATAATTATTATTGAATTGTTAAGATACCCATCTTACGGAGGTGCTCCGCTTGACCCCTTGTGTAGCGCCAAATTATGTCTCCGCGGGTTTCAAATTGGAAGTCCCAGGGGGATACAAGGACGATGTCGCCCACCCTTATCCAGAATCTTCGTTTCAGCTTACCCCTTATGCGGCATAGGCGTTCATGACCATCCTGGCATTTAACTAATACGCGGTCATAACCAAGCAGCTTCACAGCCACCCCTAAGACATCGGTTCCCCCAGGAAGCACGAGCTTATTCAGCTCCTCTTCGCTAATAACCTTCTTTTTACCCAAGTCACTACCTCTGGGAGGGAATTTTTTCCCTTATTGGTTTAAGAGTAAAATCACGCTTAAATACATTTACTACCCGACGGCTTAAAATGCGACGCATTTTCGGGGCTAAGCGTCTCTGAACATTGAGGGCAAATGACTCTAGATAAGCCGCCTACTTTACTATTCGAATAGGGTTATCGTTACCTCCTCGCCTTCCTCTATGACATCCAAGTTTATGGGTAAAATTATGTATCCGTCAGCTTTTGATAGGCTTGTTATGTCTCCAGATTTCTTAAAGACTGGATAAGCTTTTCCATCAACTATTTTAACGGGAAGGAACTGTTCGCGTCCTGAAGCTGAAACGAAGCGTTTAGCCATCCTAGCTTCAATAGTTGTTGGTTCCTTTGGGGGTAACCTAGCCATTTTTCGTATAATTGGAATAAGGAAGATATAGGCATTGCTTAGGCATGATGTGGGATAGCCCGGCATTCCTAGAACTGGTTTTCCTTTAACTAAACCGAACAAGGTTGGTTTTCCAGGCTTTATTTGAACACCATGAAATAGGAGTCGGCCATCCCTCTCGATAACGCTTGTCAGTATATCACGTTCCCCCACTGAGCTTCCTCCAGAGAAAACTATTAGGTCATGATCTATGAAACGGTGTAATGCCGCCCTTATAGACTCGAAGGAGTCCGGGATAACTGGCGCTCTAGTAACCGTTGCACCGTTCTCTAGGAGAAGGGAGGTTAGGGTGTATGAGTTCACATCATAAATTTGGCCCTTTTCAAGTTCAAAACCGAGTTCACGGATCTCCATGCCGGTTGGTATCACCGCCACATGGGGTTTCTGATAAACTAAGGCTTTTCTTAAACCTAGGGCGGCGAAAACTCCTATTTTAGCAGGGGTTAGGATCTCACCGGCTCTCAGGATTGTTTCGCCTTTTTTGATGTCCTCTCCTCTCGGAGATATGTTTTCGAGGGGGTGCACAGCTCTAGAGATCAATACGTTTTCTTCTTTTTCCTCAGCAAATTCAGCCATAACGACGGCGTCTGCACCTGGTGGTATTGGGCAGCCTGTTGCTATTCGGATACATTCGCCATGTTCTATACGTTTAGTGGTAGCTTCCCCAGCATGTAATACGCCTGCAAGCCTCAGATTTTTCGGGTTGAGCTCTGAGGCGCCGTAGGTATCCTCAGCTTTCACGGCATAGCCGTCCATGGCGGCTCTGTCAAAGGGTGGGATATCTCTCTCCGCCACCAGATCTTCAGCCAGCACCCTCTTAAGAGCCCTCTCAATGGGAACTAATTCCGTTCTTTCTATGGGTTTAGCGGATTCTGAGAGCATCCTCAAGGCTTCTTTACGGGATATTAGAAGCTTAAAGGGCGTTATCTTATCCATTGCATTTACTTCCCCTAGACACACACATACAAAGCGAAAAATAAAAATCTTTATTAGAGAAATGTTAAAGCAAAAACTTTAAAACAGAAAAATTTTTCTTATAGGAGTTATAAGTAAGATAGGCTAAGGTTCCGCATGTGAAGAGAGATGCTTGGAAGATCTTATGGAAAGAATGCGTTACTCGCTTTAACGCTTACTTTAGTTGTTGCATTATATTTTCCAGCGGCATTCGCTGGCGGATATGGGAATGCTAATCAATATTCCAGCTCTTCTTCCCATCCATCTGCCCAAGTGATTAGTGTTGCGAATCAGTTTGAAAGTTCGCCGTCGATAAACATAACGGTCTTAGATGCTGTAACCGGCCAGCCGATTGAGAATGCAACCATAATATTGTGGGATCTCTCCACCCTCGAACAGCCGAAGCCGGGGGCTGGCATCTATTTCACCAATGAGAGCGGTGAGTGTAGCATTTTTGGCGATTACTTACGGTTTAGAAGGCCTTATTGGTTATATGCCTACAGGGGGGATTTTGAAGCAAGAAAGGTGGATTATGCTCCCATCAAAGTTGAGGTATCTCTTGAGAGAGCTGAGAGTTTGAATTTAACCTTACGGCTGATGCCTGGGGCATTAATTGAGTTAAAAGGTATTCCCTATATTGTTCAGTCATCAAATCCGGAAGAACGTTATATGACTATAAAGGTTATAGAGAAGGGGGAGCCTATTAACTCTCCATTTATCCGAGAATACGGTAATTCCCCTGATGCTTTTATGCTTGGTTTAAGTAGAAAGATGATTATTGTTCCAGCAAACGTTCCTTTCGTTCTTGAGGTTAAGATCTGGTATTTCTCTAGGGAGATGGGGCCTATAGGTGTGGGCAGCAAAGTATTCTACATAGATAACAGCTCTTTACCCTTAGTAATGTCTCAGGGGAACTTTCTATCCTCCATCAGGATTTCGGCTTACAGTCTTAAGGAGAGCTTAAAGGATGTTGAAACCGCTTTTCTAAGCACTTCAAAAAGAGTTGATGATGCCCAAGCGATCGGATTCACGGTTTTCGATGAGAGAAGATCATTAACTGGCGTGAATCAGAAAATAATAGAGGCGGGGGCTCTTCTTCGAAGTGCGAAAACGGACGAGGATTTTGAAGGCGTCTGGTTGACCCTTCGGGAGGCCCTTGGAGAAGTTAATTACATATCGATTGTAGTGCAAAACAAGTATTTGATCGGAAAAACCAATGCTGTTTATCTTTCAGCGGTGATCGCTGTCTTCAGTGTTGTGTTAGCCTTCTTCTTCTTTGAGAATGAGAGGAAAAAGGTGATTTCAAGCATAGTGATTTATGCTCTATCCATCGTAGCCCTCTATTTTATACATCCAGGCGCTCACGTAATAATTGATGAGAACCTTCAGCTCTTCCTAGAGTCCATGGGCATCTCTTTCGCCGCAGTTTTAGCGGTTGTTTTCGGCATACCGCGAGTTTGGAAGGAGAGAAAGGTTGAGGGTGAGGTTTCGTGGAGGGCCGCCCTCACCATAATTTTCTCCATGGGTAAGCGTCAAATAAAGAGGAAGAAATTACGAGGTTTCTTCACGGTATTCTCCATATGCATTCTTATTTTGGCGTTTACTTCACTCACATCCTTCGGAACAGCTTTCGGCGTTGTTTCTGAGGCAGTAAACGCTACTCCACCATCAGAAGGGATTCTTGTAAAAAGAATGATTAACGGTTCCTCAGACTTTTTCTCGCCTCTGGGATATGGGGATTTAATTGCCATTTCAAAAATTATGCCCCTTACTAATGTTGCGCAGAGATTTAAGAATCTCCCTAGAGGTGATCCTCTAGCTCGGCTTATAAACCCTGATACAAGGGACTATCACTTTATTTATGGTGTTGTCGCTGTATCACCAAAAAATGAAACCTACTACACTAGGTTAAATGAAGTCGTTGAAGGAGGATATTTGAGTGATGAGGGTTCTGATGAAACTCTTATAAGCTCTGGTGTGGCAGAAAAGTTAGGTCTTAAGGTCAATGATAAGGTGATTTTAGAAGTTTCCGGTACAATAGTGAGTGAAACTCTCACAGTTAAGGGGTTGATTAACGATGAAGAATATGGTGGGCTTATTGATGTTGACGGCAGCTATTTCGGTCCATCCCGCCTCCTAGAAGATGGTTCAGCTAGAAGATGTAACAGCACAGAGATCATAATAATTAATTTAAAGACTGCTGAGAAAATACAGGAATCTATCGATGACCTTTATGGGGAGAATGCTCCACAGTTTGTTCTGCCAGCCGAGATAGTTTTTCAACCCGCTACAGCGGGGAATGTGGAGGCGGGTATTAAAAGATTAGTTTCCACTTTCAGCTATGATGTTTTTGTTTCCTCGAATAATGTGATCACATACTATCACATTGGCTCCTACATTGAGTTTAAGGGAGCCGCCGAACTTCTTATACCGATAGTTATGGTGGTTTTGAACGTTAGCATGGTTATGATTACTAGCGCCTACGAACGGGAGAAAGAGATTAGAGTATTATCGACGGTAGGCTTGAACCCCACTCATATAGGGTTAACCTTTGTGGCTGAGGCAACAGTCATAGGGATGGTTGGCGGCAGCTTAGGTTATTTGGCTGGATTAGGCTTCTATAGGATTATGATACTATTCGGTCAAGATCTCATGGTCAGAGAGAAGCTTGAGTGGTGGTGGAGTGCCTTAGGCTTCGCCTTAGCAATCTTGATTTCCGTGTTATCG
This sequence comes from uncultured Candidatus Bathyarchaeia archaeon, assembly GCA_964529605.1. Classification (GTDB taxonomy): domain Archaea; phylum Thermoproteota; class Bathyarchaeia; order Bathyarchaeales; family DTEX01; genus DTEX01. The sequence goes on from CAZGXE010000034.1 coordinate 8,310, forward strand.
GCGATGAGGCCCGCCGCTATGGCGGTTAGCGCATACACTCCCTCAAAGGTGAAGAGGGTTAAAAAGACTGAGGAAGAGGCGAAAAAGCGTAAGGAGGAACTATTTAGGGTTTATCAGGCTAGAGAGATAAGTATGCCGGTAAAGGTTCTGGTTAGTGAGAAAGAGTTCTTCGTAAACTACTTCCTAGATCGCTTAGATGAATTGAAGTCGGGTTATATGGAGAGGATTGATAGAGTTGAGGATATCCCGGAGGTTGAGAATGTTAGGGGGGAACTCATAAAGGTGATTAAATTTGTCTATGCTTTTGGGCCTCCAGAGAGGAGGAGAGGAACAAAGAATATCTTAAGAATGATAAAGAGTCCTTCTGAAGATTACTATAGGGTTAGATTAGTCTCTGAACCGCTTTCCCCAGGGATGCCGGAGACTGTTGTGGAAAGAACCGTGGATTTCGTTCATGAAATATTGATGGCTTGGGCCAGGGATAAAAGCAGGATTATAGGTGTGTAACCTAAAAGGAAGCTACTAAGCTGGTTTAGCCCCCTGTTAATTAATTCATAAAAGAGGGGCCTAGGGCATGCGGCCATAAAATTAAAGTTTGTTCTTAAACCTAGAATGAAAACGCAATAAATGGGGATTTGCATCCAGAAGAATGAAACTGCAAGCCTGCTTGCTTCTGGAGAGAAAAGTTCTGAAAAAATGTTAAAGAGGATTTTGGATAACATGATAAAGCCCGCCGTGAAAATTCCAAGTCCAAGAGTCAGCGAGCTAAGCTGCGTTAGGCATCCAAACCCTATAAGTTTTTTAATATCCCCAAAGGGGGCTAATCCGCCGAGAATTAGGTAGCCGGTTCCATTCAGAAAACACCAGAAACCCAACCAAGCTAAGGGAAGAGATGGAAACCAGGAGAATCTATTTAGAATTAGGAAAATCTGTAGGCTGAAAGAGACCGTGAGGCATAGAATAATGCCTCCAGCGTATATAATTGAGAGTTCAGGATCCCCGATATTTGCTGGCAGGCTCCATCTTATCCAAGAGAGTTGAAGAGGCCAGAAGGGACTGATGAAGATCTCCAGTATTCTTCCGCCAAAGATTATAACGAGTATTCCGTGACCAAATTCATGTATGAATTCGGAGAGCAGCTTCATTAGATAGCCGGAGGCGAGAAACGTGATTAAGAAAGTTGGTAGGGGGTTCCCATTCTTCCGCTTCAACTAAGCATCTCCGCAATAAATTAACAATAATCCAGGATAGTTATTTAAGGTTAAATCAGCCAAATTCATTTTGCCTTCCTTTGGAGGAAAAGGAGAAACTCTTTAAGAGTGAAATGTGAACTTATTGGTGAGGGATTTTTAGGTTGAGTGATGAAGATAAGCTTGAATATGCTCTTCGTGGCAAGGCTTGGAAAGTTTATTGGCTTCTTCTGAAAAATGGCGGCCCAATGAGTATCCGTGAGGTTCAGAGAGCTCTTCGCTTCAGCAGTCCAAGCGTAGCGCAACACCACTTGGAAAAGCTACGTGAGATTGGGCTGGTGGAAAAGGTTGGTGGGAATTATGTTTTAGTTGGCAGAGTTAGAATCGGGGTGCTTCGCCACTTTGTTAAGCTTGGAAAGCTTTTATTTCCGAGGTTTTTCTTTTATGCAACCTTCTCAACAGCTTCTTACCTGATCTATCTCGTATTTCTCATGAATGGCTTAACTAGGGAAAACTTATTCATTGCCATATTCGGCGCGGTGGCTTCAGCAATTTTCTGGTATGAATGTTTGAGGTTCTGGCGTTTGAGGCCTTTTTAACCTTTCTGTCTGTTTTTAAAAAATGTGTATCAATGTTAGAGCAGCCTTCTATGTTCTAATTTCTGGACAAAATGTACTAAAGGCTAGTATAAAATATGGGAACATTGAATATTAAATGCGGTGTTAAATTTGGAGAGGGAGATTAAGAGAAAAACTATGAGCTATGGGGTTATGGCTGTTCTTCTGGCCGCGGTGCTGGGGGGTTTATGCTATAATTTTGGTGTTGAGGTGATTTTCCACCCTGTTGAACTTAAAACTTTCAGTAGTTTGGAGGAGCTTGAAAATTTCTTGAAGGCTGGGATTGAGAAGGCGGAGGGATCTCCTGAAATATTCACTGCTTACGGCAGTTTTCGGGCGGAGTCTATGAGTTTGGAGGGCGCACCTGCATATTCAACAACCAATATTCAGGTTGGAGGTGTAGATGAAGCGGATATTGTGAAAACTGATGGAAAGTATCTGTATGTGGTTTCCGCTGGTAACGTTTGCATTTTGAGAGCTTATCCGCCTGAGCAGGCTGAGGTTCTTTCCTGGATAATTCTGAACCAAACAGGTAATGTGGAGATTTATGTTAGAGGGGATAGGCTTGTCATTCTGATGAACAGTTATCCCTATATAGGGTTGCTGGAACCTTATCGGCCTTGGCCTTATCATGGTGGGGAAGCGATTGTAGAAGTTTATGATATTACGGAAAGAGCTGATCCAGTTTTGAGGAGAACTGTACGTTTGAACGGAACGCTTTCAGGCTCCAGAATGATCGGCGACTACGTTTATGTTGTGGTTAACCAGCCGGCTGTACGTCCGGGCAGTAATGAAACATATTTTCAGGTTGACTTACCTAGGATAATCGTGAATGATGAGGTTGTTATGGAGGTGCAGCCGACCGAGATTAAATATGTTGATGTG
>CAZGXE010000035.1:0-10988 GCA_964529605.1 uncultured Candidatus Bathyarchaeia archaeon
ATTAGAGGCTTCAAATCCATAGAAGAATCAGATATGATCCTTAAGCCGGATCCGAAAACCTTGGCCGTGATACCTTGGACGAAGGATGAAAAACAGAAAAGCGCGATTGTCATAGGCGACGTCTATGAGGCTTATGGAAGAGAAGAGCCTTCTGAAGTTTGTTCGAGAGGCTACGTTGCTAGGAGAGCAGTAAAAGCAGCTGAGAAAATGGGTTACACGGCATACTTCGGCCCTGAACTAGAATACTTCATCTTTTCATCGGTTGATCCAACCAGGCTCGTATGGGATCTATGGGTCAGCCCGAAGGGAGGAGAGGGAGATTCCTGGGGTCCCCCAAGGATTGTGCCGGAGTCACCTGAGATCTCTCCTGGAAGTTTTACTCTGAGGCCTAAAGAGGCATACTTCAGGCCTCCCCCCGAAGACACAACAATCGAATATCGAAATGAGGTCGCGTCGATTCTTGAGGATGATTTCGGCTTTAAAATTGAAATGCATCATCATGAGGTGGCAACAGCTGGGCAGTTGGAGATAGACTTTCGTTTCGGAGGGCTAGTTGAAACTGCTGATAGAACTATTTACTATAAGTTTGTGGCCAAGAACGTTGCTAAAAAACATGGGATGATTGCCACTTTCATGCCTAAACCAGTCTACCTTGATAATGCAAGCGGGATGCATGTTCACATATCACTATGGAGAAATGGCGAGAATCTCATGTACGATGAAGGCGACGAATACGCTGAACTCAGCCAAACTGGAAGATACTTTATCGGCGGCCTACTTGAGCATGCGAAGGCCCTAACAGCGATCTGCTGTCCAACAGTGAACTCTTATAAAAGGCTTGTTCCAGGATTCGAGGCGCCAATTTACATTGTTTGGTCTCGCCGAAATAGATCTGCACTAGTTAGGATACCTGTCTATTATAGAGGTCCAAAGTACACTTCTTACAAGCGTGCTGAATACCGCGGTGTTGACCCTTCATGCAACTCGTATCTGGCTTTCTCATGTCTTCTAATGGCCGGGCTTGACGGTGTGAAAAAGAAGATTGACCCTGGAGATCCGGTTGATGAGGACATCTACAAGCTGTCTCCGGAGAGGAGGAGGGCGCTTGGAATAGGGGAGCTTCCTACGACTCTGAAGGATGCCTTGGATGAAATGAAGAGTGACGAAGTGATCCATCGGGCGCTTGGAAGCCATATATTCGACACTTTCATAGAATATAAAATGAACGATTGGTATCAATACTGCCTTTACGTGACTCCATGGGAGATTATGAAATATCTGGACTACTAAGAGGAGGATTTAGTTGGAGGTGAATTTAAAGTTTAAATGGAGGGATAAGTGAATGAGAGCATACATATTTATTGAAACCAAACCCGGAACCTCTCTAGAGGTTGTTAAGAGGATAAAGAGTAAGGTTAAAGAGGTTGTTCAGGCGGACGCCATATATGGAAGGTTTGACGCTGTCATAATAATTGAGGCGCCGAACCTAGAGAGCATAAACGAAATATTGTATAGGGTTATTGAGAGAGACCCTAATATCGTGCATACGGAGACCTCATTAACCTTAACTGAAGGCGAATAGAAAACTTTCTGAGGTTCAATAGGGATGGATGAAAGTAAGGATTTACGTAGAAAAGCGTTGAGAGCGTTCGTTCTGGTCAAAATGAAGCCTGGGACGTCTGAAGAGATCGTTAGGTCTAGGCGTATAAGGGGCGTTAAAATGGCTAATTCTGTTCTTGGAAGATACGATGCTGTCGTTGTGATAGAGGCGGTCAGCCTTGAGGAACTGCGGAAAATAATCTATGAGATGGTTGAGCAACATCCAAATGTTGTGCATACTGAAACTTTAATCTCAATATTTCATCCGCCAACCTTAACTCCTCCATGAACTCAAAAGAGTGGAAAGCTCATTTAGAGGTGATGTGAAACCATGATAGATTCCGAATTGATTAGGAAGATGGCTCTTGATGACTTGTACTTTAGGTTACCTCTAGAGACCGATCCAATAATAGATGACACAACGCTTAGAGATGGCATTCAAATGCCTGGCTTAGCGGTTTCTCCGGAGGATGCTGCGGAAATAGCCCGTCTTCTTGATGAGGTCGGTGTCGAGCGGATAGAGCTCCATCACTATCAGAAAACTGATAAGGAAGCTGCTAGGCTTATCCAAAAGATGGGGTTAAACGCTCGTATAGCCGGCTGGTGTAGGGCTGTTAAGGAAGATATTGATGATGCAATAGACTGCGGCTTCGATGAGATCGGAATCTCACATCCAGTATCCTACATACATTTTAGGGCTAAGTGGCCGAAAAAGTCCTCAGAGGAGCTCCTAAATAGAGTTGTTGAGGCTGTTGAGTATGCTGCTAAGGATCATGGCTTAAGGGTTTTTGTTCATGGAGAGGATAGTACAAGGGCGGACTGGGAGTTTGAGAAGAGATTTATTAACGCCGTTGCTGATGCAGGAGCTGAATGCTATAGGATATGTGACACTGTTGGAGTCGGCTTATCAGATGATGGTGCGCCCTTACCTAATGGGATTCCAGCGAAGCTCAGAGCGATCAAGAGGGAAACGAGGATAAGGGATATAGAGATTCATGCACATGATGACTTCGGAAACGCTGTGGAGAACACTATGGCGGCTGTTAGAGCCGCCTCCGGATTATGGGAGAGAATATACTTGAGCACAACCGTTCTCGGCATAGGTGAGAGGGCGGGAAACGCTGAAACAGAGAAGCTCATAATGAACCTCTACATGCACTATGGTGTCAAAAAGTTTGAGGGTAAAACGAGCAAGCTAACTATCCTAGCTGAGCTTGTAAGCCGGGCGACTGGCTATGTGATTCCACCCAACAAGGCTATAGTTGGAGCCTACGCTTTCGCTCATGAATCCGGCATCCACACGCACGGTGTCCTCAATAATCCAGCCACCTATGAGCCCTATCCGCCGGAGCTCGTGGGAAACACGCGTAGGCTGACAATAGGTAAGCATTCCGGTAAAGCAATAATCAGACATAAAATCATAGAACTCACCGGTAGAGAGCCAAGCTCGGAGACGCTTATGAGGGTTGTTCAGAGAGTTAGGGAAATCTATGAGCTGGGAAGAAGAGCATCCTTAAAAGAGGAGGAATTCAAGAGAATACTTCATGAAGTAGGTTTAATCCACTAAAGTAGACAGCTCTAAGCAACATTTTTTCTAAATTTTTTTACGGCTTCAACCAGGTTCCTAAGCTTTTCCAGAGCGATCTCATAGCCTTTCTCCTTAGAGTCCTCAACTCTTAAATTTCTAAAGCCGCAGTCCGGCGTAAAGATTAGGCATTCGCCATAATCTTTGAATCTCACCATTAAATTATAAATCTCTTCGGAAGTTTCCACCCTCGGGTTTCTGCTGGATAAGCAGCCTACCGATAATATTTTCTCACTCTCTCTAAGTTTTTTAGGATCGTAAATCTCAATGTTTTTCGGTGAATCATGGAATTCATGGCTTAAGAAGTCCAGATTAGTTCTTAGGAGGATGTCCGCCAGCTTAGGCGATATTCTTCCGCAAACATGCGTTCCAGCCAAGACGCTTCCACAATTTTCCCTCAGAAAATTAAATATTTTTATGATTTCCTTCTCGGAGTACTTGAATGGTATTCTTGCGCCGACAATCACCCCTAAAATCGGTTCGTCTATGGAAATCATGCTTGCATCCCTCGAAGCCGCCCTGCAGCTCTCGGATACTATTTGTGCAATCTGCTCTATCAATCTGAAGTCGGACAAGGCTGTATTGAAGGGTGCTGCTCCAGCCTCCACCTCTATGTAGGAGGCTAGGGTGAAAGGGCCTGTTATAGCGGCCTTAAGTTTAACCTTCAGATTCTCTGCTCTGATGTACTCTAATGCCCAAGAAAAGGGTTCAAGCCCAGGGGGCTGAACATCAACCTTTATCTTTCTACTGGCCAGCTTATATCGTTCTCTCTCAACAATTATCCCACAGTCTTGACTAACCAGATCATCTAGAAACTGTTTACCCATATCTATCAGCTGTGGATAGGCTGGGAAATCTATTCCCAAGCTGATTAGGTCTTTTAGACAACGTTTCCTATTCGCTTCGGAATCTTCGAGAGGGAAGCTCCCAATTGTTGAGGTGTAGAATCCCTTCAGCTTCATGGGTTATCCAACCCTCAATCTTTTAAGTCTTCTACCTTATTAAGTAGTTCGATCTTCGCGAAGATCTAATGCCGTGTTTGATCCTTAGAGGCGTATTTTCTGTATTATCCTTACTTTTAATGGTTAATCTCTGATGATTAGTAATTTTAGTTAATGCTTACAGCGTGAGTTGTTATCTCGAGCAAACAAGCATTGTGTTCTCACCATTACAAAAATCCCATAATGCAAAAAGCAGTTTTTTGGTGCGGCCGCCGGGATTTGAACCCGGGATCGCAAGCTTGGAAGGCTTGTGTCCTAACCAGGCTAGACGACGGCCGCCTACCTTTCCTAATTGTTTTTCTAAGGAAATGGGTTAATTAATTTTTTACGCTTGCCACTCTTCGGAATTTATAGGCTAGATATTTTGAATCTAGGGTGGGTTGAAGCCGGCCGCTTTCCCTCCTCCATCAGCACCTGAGCGTAAGCCGCATTTATGATGCTTATCGCCGGAAACATATATTTGGCATCGTTTATCGGCCCATAAAGCACGAAGTCCGCTCCAATAGCCACTGGCAGCCCGTTGGCGATAGCTGAGCAGACCATTGTTAAAACTTTATCTTTCCTCTTTTTCAGGGATTTCCATGAGGCTACGGCGTTGTGGGCTCCGCAGCCAGCGGGATATCCGGAACGTTTCTTCACCTCGTAGATGGCTTTGCACGCCAAACCTAATGTGGCAACATCTAGGACAACCGTGTCCACAAGTATGTTTTTTATTTCAGCTGCCTCCAATTTAGGGATTAAAGTATCCAGAAGCTTAATTCTCTCCTTGTAGGAGATTATGGCCCTAGTGCTATAGGTGAGAGCTATGGCTGATTTAAGCCCAACCTCCCTGGCTTTCTCATATATCGGCTGCTTGGTCTCCGGATTAACGGAGTTTAAGATCAACCTGTCCACTATGCCGAGCTCCCTAGCGGCCTCCATACCGCTTATCCCAGCTTCCTCAGAAACATAATCTATGAGAATAGGCATCTCTGTAGCGTCCGCAGCGAACTCAAGATATCTTCTAGCATTCTTCGAGCTGGAGCATACAACATCAAGCATGGCTGGAAGCCCTGTTCTATCGGAAATCTCCTCTAGCTCGGCGATTAATTCTTCAGCTGCCTCACGGTTAAAGATCCCGTTCTCTTCATCCTGAACGTTTCTGTCCCCCCTATAGAATATGCTCCCAATCATAACTGTTGGGTTTTCACCGGGCTGACCGCCAACCTTCACTCCTGAGATTTCGAAAACCCTCTGCTCCCTACTGAACCTAAACATGATGACTCACCTCTTTTAATCGGCGAACACCTCATATTTCTCCGGTAGAATTTATTTAATATTTTTTATTCCTGAAGAGTTATTATTTAAATGGGTTATTCCAAGAGCCCATCCTGCAGAGGTTAGATGCGGATAAGCATGGGATTTAAGGAGACTGCTTAAGTATGAGGCGAGGTAGGCTAATCTGCATAGAAGGGCTTGATAAGAGCGGTAAGACAACTCAGTCACATCTCCTAGTTAAGGCGCTTAAAAATAAGGGTTTCGAAGCCGTTTACACAACTGAACCAAGCGTTGGTGAAGTCGGGAGGTTCATAAAGCGATATGTGCTCCAGAGGCGGTGGCGCATACCGGTTTCAATAGAGGCTTTACTTTTTGCAGCGGATAGAATAGATCATGTGGAGAGAGAGATAAAACCGATGATTGAAGAGGGGAAAATGGTTGTATCAGACCGGTACGTTTACTCCTCCTTGGCATATCAGGGCGCCGCCGGACTTGACATAGAATGGATAAAGGAGATAAATAAGCTGATTCCATCTCCTGACCTAGCAATATACTTGGATGTCCCAGTGGAAATCATAATAGAACGCTGCTTAAGGAGGCGGAGAAGATCCGTCATGGAATCCCCTGAAACCCAGAGGAGGGTTCGAGAAATCTACATGAGATTTGTCAGAGAGGGAGAGCTTGTGCCCGTTAATGGAAACCGCCCAATAAAGGAGGTTTCACAGGAGATTCTGAGAATTGTTCTTGGAAAAATAGGTAAACCTTAAAGAGCCCGTAAATGTTTAAGCTCCATCGGATTAATTCCCCTACCAGCCAATTCTAGGTTTATCCTCTCAGCTAAAAACCCTATTAGATCCCCTACTGATATACGTCGCAGTCCCCTTTCATGAAAGACCTGAACCTCAAGCTCACTGTTACCGAAAATGAACCTAAAAAAATAGTAGTCAAATCTTAGGGCTCTCCGCCTTCCCTCCCTCATTGAATAATACCGAATAACGCAGAAGAAATCAATTATCGGGAGAGTTTTCTCGTCAACTGTCTCCAAAAGAATGTTTAGAGTTTCCTCATTAATATAATGAAATGTTAAGCCATCCGCAACTCCAAACTCGAAGATAACATCCACATCGGATAAAACCTGATGTGATAACTGTTCTTTTACATTGCAACCGTTTAGGCTATAAAGAACCCTTAATATAGCCCTTTGAATCTCGCTTAGGGAAGCGTCAAATTCGAAGCGGGCGACACCATGATATAAGCTTGGAAAGTTCCAGTAAATCCCAAATGTTTTTCCGTCTTTCATCCTCTCAATTTCCCAATCTTTCTTATCTTCTCAAGGTTCTCCAGTAAGGTTAACATTACAGCGCCTAATTTTCGAATCTCCTCATAATCATTCTCAATCCTAAGCCTCTCATTAATCTCCCAGATCTTTGTTAGGAGCGTTGCTTCAACTTGGCTTAACGTTGATAAAGTCTCGATTTTCCTAGCTTCCTCCTCTTCCTTAACGACAATAACCTTCTTCCGGCATTGGGCACACCATAGGTCGCCGCTCTTGAGCCTAAAAATGGGTGAGGCGCAGACTGGGCATGAGAGATCGGTTAAGGTGGCGCCGCTTCTTAGGAGATCCGCCATTGCACGTACCCTATCGCTCTTTTTGTCTTCCTCAGACAAACTGGTTCTCCTCCCTTCTCCTCAGTACCGCCGCCTCCTATTAAGCGTTTCAGACGGAAGATCATTATCTCCCCTTAACCTTATATAATTTAACCAGTTCAACAGCCTTCCTTACGTCCCTCACCCTCGCCAACACCCTAATCTTCCGGATGGAAATTTGGATCTGATAGCCGCATCTTAAGCATTTAGCAGTCTTCTGTCCCTCCCTAGCATACCTGATGTATCCGCACTTTGGGCAGGCGAACACTATGTAATAAACCAAACATTATTCACCTCAGAGTGGAAGGGAACCCACTTTTTCAGATCCTATAATATGCAATTACAACCCTTAACTTTTCCTGAACACTGAAGCGCAGTAAGATTCCATATCAGATATTGCTGGTCAATCTACGAAGCATGAAGCTGAGCACACCGTTTCTGTAGGTTAGCCTCTCGATTTTAGGTATTACAGGTACAGGCAGCACCAGATGCCTATAAAACCTTACGTTTCCTCTTTCAGCCGCTATTATGACCTCCCACTCAGAGGCTTCAACCTCTATGTCTCTCTCCTCCACACCCGGCATATAAGCCATAATGAGAACCCTGTCAGACTCTATGTAAACGTCTACAAGCGGAGTTCTAACCCAAGGAGCGACGATGGGTCTAATGGGTTTAGGCCTATAGGCTTTCCTCTCAGCGGCAACCGGTCTCCTTCTCGGTTTAATCCCAAAACCCTTCACAAGAATCAATCCGAAAGCGAATCCACCTATATGTGCCCAGAAAGCCACACCTGAGGTTATTCCGCTCAGGGAGATTATGCCCATAAGAAGCTGATAAATGAACCAGAAACCCAAATAATAGTAGGCTGGCACACTAATAATAGTGATGAAAATATAGAACACCAAGGTTCTTATTCTTGCGTTCGGATACAAAAGTAAGTAAGCTCCCAAAACAGCTGAGATAGCCCCGGAGGCCCCAACAGCCGGTGTCCTAAGGTCGATGATCACATAATAGATTGGGCTTGTATAAACTGATAAAAGAGCTGAAGCTATATGCGCGAGACCCGCGAATAGGCCTCCCGCTAAATAAAAGATCAGGTATTTTCCATGTCCAAGGGTGTCCTCAACATTATCCCCGAAAATCCAGAGATAAAGCATGTTTCCCAGAAGATGCAGAATATCCGCATGCATAAACATGCTTGTGAAAAGAGTTTCTAATCTCCTTCCATTCAGGACGTAGATTGGAATAGCCCCATACCTCATAATGGCTGCTTGAAAAGCCCGCCAACCCTGAGCATAAAAGAAGAAGAAAACCACTATGTTAGCTATGATCAACGTATAGTTCACGTAGGGCCTTCTGGAGGGCCTATTCTCGTCATAAACAGGTATCATCCGCCACTTTCACTTCCAAATTAATCATAAGTGCGCACTTCTTCATCCTACGATTCTAAGATTTTTTCAACAGTTCTTTTATAGATTTTTATCCCCGTTAAGTAATCCGAGATCTCAATGTGCTCTTTGAAGGTGTGACTTAGGCTGGAGTCTCCGGGACCATACGTTGCAACTGGCACATTGAAGTGCAATCCGAAAATGTTCATGTCCCCTGTACCGGTTTTCCGGATTAGTCTTGCCTCTTCACCGGTCTCATCGAAAATTGCATCCCTTAAAGATTTCATAAGGACCGTATTCCTCTTAGCGACATAGGGCTCAACCCTATTAGTTGCCTTAAGATCAACCGACAATTCAGGGTTTTCTCTCAGGAAATCCTCTATTAAATTGCTGACAATTTCTACGGCTTTTCCGCATTTAATTTTCGGCGGCAATCTCAAGTCAACATTCAGGGTGCATAGGTCTGGCACACTGCTTGTTCTCCCACGGCCGAATATGCCAACTATTGTAGGTGTTAAAGAGTAGAACACTCCGAATCTTGAACTATACCGCCTTTCACAATATTTTTTAAGCCTGCTCCATATCTCGAAGCCCTTCTCAATAGCGTTAGATAGGAGATGCTGGGCGCCAACATGCCCTGCAGCGGTTTTGCAAGTAATTCTCAATTTAAGATGCCCCTTATATGCGAATGTTATATTTCTTATGCCGCTTGGTTCACCGAAGATTGCATACTCAACATTCAGCCTCTCGCGTACAAGCTGTCTGATCCCTCTTCCTTTTCCCTCCTCATCAACAACGCATGCAACTATAACTCTTCCTTTTCCCTTGGAGATCCCCGGCTTTAGGCTTAGGGCGGCCACCACCATCGCGGCTAAGGATGATTTCGCATCTACAGCTCCCCTACCGTAAATTTTCCCATCCCTAACTCTAACTGGAATCCAGCCCGGAACCGTATCCATGTGACCGCATAATAGGATTGTTGGGCTGCCTAATCCAACTTCGCCGTAAACGTTACCAGCCTTATCCCTCCAAACCTTCTCAAAGCCCACTCTTTCAAGCTCATCAGCTAAGAAGGATGCTAACTTCTCTTCCCTGCCGCTTGGGCTATAAATCTCTAAGATTCTCTTAAGAAGATCAATCGAATATTCAGTATCGGTCTCCATTTTAAATCACACATCTATAGCGGTGGATCGCATGGATCATTCGCTCTTCCTTTCAATTCCCTTTCCTTCTCTGAGAGAATATCCTCCAATACTTCAGCGACTTTTTCAAGCTGCTCCATGCTTATAGCAAGCGGCGGGAGGAAGCGGATTACATTCCTGCCGGAATAAAGCAGTATCACACCTTTTTCAAGAGCCTTCAATAGTACATCGCGAGTGTCAACTCTAGCCTCAAGCCCAATCATTAGACCTAAACCACGTACCTCCCTAAGTATCCTAAACTCGCTTACCATATTCTGGAGGACTCCTTTAAACTTTCCCCCAAGCTCCCTAGCTCTTTCAGCAAGTTTCTCTTCAATTATCACATCTATGGTTGCCGACGCAGCAGCGCATGCGAGAGGGTTCCCGCCAAAAGTGCTGGTGTGCTCGCCAATCTTCAGGGAGCCCATCACATCCCCCCTGGCGACTGTTGCACCTATCGGCATACCGCCCCCCATCGCCTTAGCAACGCACATCACATCCGGGGCGACGCCCCAATGCTCTGAAGCCCACATCCGACCGGTGCGCCCAAAGCCTGTTTGAACCTCATCAAAAATCAGTATTATTTCATGTTCATCGCAGAGCTTCCTTAAGCCCTCAAGATAACCCTGTGGGGCAACGTGGACTCCTCCCTCACCCTGAACTGGCTCAACGATCACTGCAGCCGTATCCTCAGTGATCGCCCCCTCAATCCTTTCAAGTTTGCCGAAGGGCACAAACTTAAATTTCGGACTTAAGAGCTGCTTGAATGCCCCGCGGTACTTCGGATTCCATGTTGCGGAGAGGGCTCCTAATGTTTTGCCGTGAAATCCTCTAACCATGCTTATAATCTCATTTTTCCCAGTGTATTTCACAGCAATCTTTATTGCGCACTCAACAGCCTCAGCCCCACTGTTGGATAGAAAAATCTTATTCAGTCCTCTTGGGGCTATTTTCGCAAGCTTCTCCAAAAGCTCAGCTCTCTTATCATTATATAAGGAACCATGGCATGTTATAAGCCTCTCACACTGCTCTTTTATGGCTTTAACAACCTTCGGGTGGCAGTGCCCAATTAGGCTTACGCCATATCCGCCCATACAGTCTATGTAGGCTTTGCCGTTCACGTCGTAGAGAATTGCGCCCTCGCCTCTAACAGCGCATATTGGAAACTTCTGGTAGACGTTTGCAAGATAGGTGTTCTCAACTGCAATTATGTTTTCCTCATTCAGGCTTAATCACCGTCCCATTATATCCGTTCAAGGCTGTGATCACAGGGTTCTCTATTAAACCGCATGCTATAACGGCTTCTCTCACTCCTGCGTCTAAAGCCTCA
>CAZGXE010000036.1:0-10510 GCA_964529605.1 uncultured Candidatus Bathyarchaeia archaeon
TTATTATTAATTGATTTAGTTGAACTTATATACTTTTCGTCTATAATATATTAACAGTTCAAAATAAACTTAACTGAGAAGTGCAGATTATGGTTTCAATCCGTAATCCAAAACTGTTGTCAACGGCGCTCATAATAAGTCTTCTACTGAACGGTGCAACAGCCTACAGTTTAATAATGATTTTCAGAAGAAACAGCGAATTAATAAGGCAAACTGAAGCCCTATTGAATCAGAATGAAAATCTATCGTCCACAATTGTGAATCTCCGACGGGAGATCGAGAACTTAAGGAGTCAAGTTGAATGTTATAAGGCTCAGGTAGACTATTATTCCCCCTTCATTGAGAGATTGAATGCAAACGTAAGCGTAATTGGAGAGGCGGAAATAAATCTTGTCGCCGTGAAAACAGTGTACACTGATGGCTTTGACGTACATTATGAAGGCACAGTTCTAAAATGCACTGTGGAGCTTAACATTGGACAGGGAAGAGTTCTAGTGAACACCGTGCCACGCATAGGCATAGACCTCCAAACAAGCGCCCAAATAGCTGTTGCTGTAGCTGAAAACTTTACGGGGAAGCCGTTGAGCGCCACAGATGTAATAATAACTGTGGAGGCTGAAGAGGAGGTTAATGTTGTTGATGGACCGAGCGCTGGAGCAGCAATAACACTAGCGATAATAGCTGCCATAAATGGTGAGAAATTATCCGATAAGGTCTTCATAACCGGCACAATAATGCCCGACGGCTCAATAGGGAAGGTTGGAGGCGTGGCTGAAAAGGCTGAAGCAGTCGCCGCCGAGGGCGGAAAAATCTTTCTCGTCCCAAAAGGGGAGGGAACAATCACGGTGTATAAGCGCATCGAAAAGCAGATAGCACCAGGAGTCACGCTGATAACTTGGGAGCCCGTCCAGATGAGCCTGCAGAAATATCTGAATCAGAAAGGCTACAATATGAGCGTGTATGAAGTTGATAACATCGCTGAGGCCTACAGCTACTTCAAGCTTTACTCCTAGACGCTTATTTTTCTCTTATCATCCTTTTTAGGCATTCATTGCAGAAACCATTCTTCCTCAGCGCTGTATGCTTAAGCAACCCCTCATACATTATGTCCACCGGCTCAACGTGATGTCTGAGCCCCCTATTATGTCCCAAGCCGTGCGCCACAACCTTAGAGGCTTTTTCCTCTTCTATCTGGAAGAGAGAGACTACACCAACATCCCCTGAAACATAATCATGTATGAGATTAGCGAAGCAACTTAGCTTTTCAACCTCAAACCTATGGTATATCGCTATTATCGGATCGCAGGTAACAGCCAACAGAACCTCTTTAATTTTCAGTAATTTCCTAATCCTCCTGATTTTCTCTATAAGATTATGGAAGATAAAAGCTCTGTAAACAGTTTCCTTAGATCTTAATTTAACATCATGCTCCATGTTCATGTTTCCCAAATAATTTACCCCTATCCATAGGTCCCTAGGAAAATACTCCAAAGCCCTCCATATGATCTCAGAAATCTCCACACTGCTTTTATCATCCTCATTGATGGTGAGCACATCGAGGAATGGCAAAGCTTAAACCCCAAAATTAAATTATTGAAAGCTAAACGTCTATAAATTTATCTCTCTTTCATCCTAAAAAGCAGATTATTGCCGTGATAGAGTTGGAGCAGGAGCTTGAAGTAATCCTATTAGGTGTAATTCAAGGTTTAACTGAGTGGTTGCCAATATCTAGCACTGGACATATAGAGCTGGCTGAAATATTCCTTGGATTAACCCTCCCCCTATCTTTTGATGTAGCCCTCCACTTGGGTACATTAGTGGTTACAGCCATATTCTTCAGAGCCGACCTAAAAAAGATCCTTGTAGCACTTATGGGGCTAGATTTCAAATCCTGGGGCGGCATAATGCTGAAGCGGATAATCGCCAGTTCAATACCGACTGCAATAATAGGTTTATCGGTGGCTAAGATCTTGGAAGTTTCTTTCCGAGAGGTTATCCCCCTCGCAGTTGCATTCATAATCTCCGGGTTGACCGTTTACCTCTCAAAGATTGGGAGAAATGTGAAAAGCTATGTGGACTATAAATCTGCGATTATAATAGGAATAGCGCAGGGCTTCTCAATAGTGCCTGGCTTATCTAGAAGCGGCTTAACAATAGCTGTTGCCTTACTGCTCGGAATAAAAAGGGAAGAGGCCTTCAAATTCTCTTTTCTGCTTTCTATCCCAGCCGTTTTGGGGGCTCTGGTAGTGACGTTGTATGCTCAATACGATGTTCTCCTCGCCGCTGGGGTTGGATGGGCGGATCTGTTTGGCGGGGTTCTAGTTTCCATGCTCTTGGGTTATGCATCTCTAAAGCTCCTTAGAAGAGCCCTCCATAATTTCCATGTTTTTGCCTTTTACTCTCTCTCCTTAGGCTTATTTTTAATTGCGGCCAGCGCCCTAATATGAGAGGGCTCAGGATTTTTATGCACAAAACTGTGCTGAAAAGCTTTAAATAAAACATTAGAACACAATTATTAACTTGTTACGGTGCTTAAGATTGGCTTCCCGAAGATCTGGAAAAAACATTCCAATAAAATTTCGTATATGCCTAGTTAATATTTCAAATCTTAAAGCACATGAACGCATCGATAGCATGAGGCTTAAAGCGCTTAAGGACGAAATATGGTTTGACGGGATTATTAAGAAGCCTATCGTCGTCGATGAGAAAACCAATGTTATAATTGATGGGCATCACAGGGTTGAAGCCCTAAGATTACTCGGATGCGAAAAGATTCCAGTATGCTACGTAGATTACATGTGCGATAAAATAAACCTGAAAACCACAGCTAATGGCTTCGAGATAACTAAAAACAAGGTTATAAGGGTTGCCCTAAATAACAGCCCGTTCGGTCCGAAATCTACATGGCACTATGTTAAGCTCTCAAGAAACATCAGACACATATCATGCATACAGAAAAGAGTGGATATACCACTAGAATCACTCAAATAAATTCTCTTAGTTCTTATCAGCCTTTTGAGGTGGCAATCGTAATTAACGAGAATAAAAGAGCACCTGTTAAACTGGAAAGATAGCTGTGAGAAAATGAGGGAGGGAATCGCCCCCAAAGCGGGTGCCCAGCCATAACTCAACGCACTTTTCAAACCTTACCCGCTTAGGGTTCCCTTCCTCAAAAAGCTGTTAAAAAAATTCAAAGATAAAAATTTTGCTCTGAATTAACATTGAAGCTAAGGCTATCGGTCTATCTCATGTATCTGGCTGCTGAGTTTATGGAATTATATCCTAAATTTAGTTTCCGTTTGATTCTTCTTTCAAGCTCAGGGTTAATCTCTATACCTATGCATCTCCTATTCAATTTTAGGCATGCTTTCATGGTTGTTCCTGAGCCTAATACTGGATCTACAACCAAGTCGCCTACGTTGGATGATGTGCGTATACATTTTTCAACCAGCTCATCTGGGAGCTCATTGCCAGCTGTTTCTTCGCCATGGTGGTAGGGTCTCTTAATGACCCAAACATCCTCAGGATAATGCTCTGGCTTATTAAAAGTGTAATTGCCCCCCTCTTTAATTAGAAGTAGCAAATGATAATGAGAAGTGACGAATCTTTTCCTTGTGAAAACTCCGAACTGATATTTCCATATGACATGATTGAGCTGGATGAAGCCTGCATCCTCAACAGCATCTAAAACCCATCTCAGATTGTTCCATCCGGAAACAAGCCACATGCTTCCGTCATCCTTAAGATTTCTATAGCACCACTCAACCAGTTCCCTAATAAACTTCGGATATTCCTCTTTAGGCACCTCAATATAAGAGAGAGCGTCAGGAGACCTATTATAAGTCTCCATGTTCCCCTTAAAGTCTATTCCAAAAGGCGGGTCAGCAAATATTAAGTCAGCTTTTTCTAATAATTCAACATTATGGAAGTCGTCGAAGACGATTAAATGTTCATCATCCACCTTAAGAGTGCGCTTAGATTTACATTTCAGCATCCTCTCCTTTCCCTCCCAAAGTAACTGATCAATAGTAAATTGCTTTAAGTTATCTCTCCGATGTCCTTAACTTTTTTGGAGCAGCTCACTAGCGGATATATTTCCCTTTTTAGCGATTAAGCCGCCTGATGTTAGGTGTGCATTCTCCTGGCAGCATCAAGTCCTGTCAGCCAGCTTTGATCCTTAGTTATGAGAATTAAGCTATTTTTCTTTTGCATGGAATGCTATGTCCCTGCCTCTTACCTAATGAAGATTAACATCGAGAACTGTTAGAGCCCCGCCTAAAATCTCAAAGTTTTCCTTAGGTCCCGAATATTTCATCTAACAAGAGCTTAACCACATAACCCTTTCTAAAATTTCGGTTAGGCAAATACGGAAAATTCTATATGTGCTTATTTCTAAACGTTTTCCATGGAACCCATAAAAATATTAGTGGTTTACGACAGTGAAACCGGAAATGTTAAGTTAATGGCTCATGCGGTTGCCGAAGGCGCTAGGGAGGCTGGGGCCCTAGTGACCGTGAAAAGCGTTGAGGAGGTTGATTCAAGTGAGCTGCCCTCATACGATGGTTTCGCATTCGGCTCTCCAACCCACTATGGTGGGATGAGCAATGGGATGAATAGATTCTTTAGGCATAAACTCGGGGAGTACTGGGGTGAACTGAAGTATAAGGTGGCTGTAGCCTTCTCCTCTTCGGGAGGTTTAGGCGGCGGAAATGAGATGACTCTCCTATCGCTCATATCTGCAATACTGAATTTTGGAATGATTACGTTCGGTGTACCCGATTACGTATCACCCGGCGTAACGCTTCACTATGGTGCCGTGGCTATCGGTAAGCCTGATGACAACTCGCTTAGAGCATGTAAACTATTGGGGAAGAGACTTGCTGAACATGTAAAAATTATTAAAGAAGGGCTCCTCTAATGAAACAATATTGTGTGAAAACATAGGGTTTACGGTTCTAACGTAAATCTAAAATGATTAAAACATCCCGTTTTTCTCACCCTCTTCGGGATTTTTCTAATTTTTCAGATTTACTTTACTCTAAAAAATTGTATAAATAAATTTAAATTTTTTTATTTCCACTACACTGTATTTAGTTATCCTATGGTGTGCTTTCACAGCTCATCATCAGAGGTGGATTGAAATCTTGAAGTATGTTCGAAAAAGAGATGGTAGGCTTGAACCTTTCAATCAGGAGCGTATAACCAACGCCATATGGAAGGCTGCTAAGGCGGTTGGCGGAAGGGATAGGGAGCTCGCTAAACGCCTAAGCGACCAAGTTGTTGAGGAGCTGAAAAGACGCTTCGGAGAGGAAGGTGTGCCCACAGTTGAAGAGATCCAAGATGTTGTTGAGAAGGTTCTTATCGAGAATGGGCATGCTAAAACTGCTAAGGCTTACATATTATATCGAAAGCAACATCAGGACTTGAGGGAGCTAGCTGAAATACTTAGCTCCTCAGATCTTGTAGAGCAGTATCTGAATCTAGAAGACTGGTATGTGCGTGAAAACTCAAACATGAGCTTTTCACTTCAGGGATTAAACAATTACCTGACAACCAAAGTTATTGGACACTACTGGATTAACAGAATATATCCGCCCAATATCGGTGAGGCCCATCTCTCAGGCGATATGCACATCCATGATTTAGGGGTTCTAGGCCCCTATTGTGTTGGATGGGATTTGAGGGAGCTCCTCCTCTCAGGCTTCGGCGGAGTTTACGGGAAGATTGAGAGTAAACCGCCAAGACACTTCAGGACGGCTTTAGGACAAGTTGTGAATTTCTTCTACACATTGCAGGGTGAGGCCGCTGGAGCCCAAGCCTTCAGCAACTTTGACACTCTTCTAGCACCATTCATACGTTACGATGGCCTAGACTATAAGGAAGTTAAACAGGCTCTCCAGGAGTTCATATTCAACATTAATGTTCCCACCAGAGTTGGTTTCCAGACGCCCTTCACTAATATAACGCTTGATCTTAAGGTGCCTGAGTTCATGATGAATGAGCCTATTGTCTACGGTGGTAAAGTGGTTGACGACACATACGGTGAGATGCAGGAGGAAATGAACCTGTTCAACATGGCGCTCGCTGAGGTTATGGCTGAAGGAGATGCTAGGGGAAGAGTCTTCACATTCCCGATACCAACCTACAATATAACAAGGGATTTCGAGTGGGACTCTCCGGTTTCACAGACAATATTTGAGTTAACCGCCAAGTATGGTGTGCCATACTTCTCAAACTTCGTGAACAGCGATATGAAGCCTGAGGATGTAAGGAGCATGTGCTGCCGCCTAAGAATTGATAATAGAGAGCTGCGTAAACGCGGCGGCGGATTCTTCGGCGCTAACCCGCTTACAGGATCCATAGGTGTTGTCACAATAAATCTGCCTAGAATCGGATACTTGACGAGGGATGAGGATGGATTCTTCGAGAGGCTTGGCGAACTCATGGATATCGCCAAAGACAGTTTGGAAATAAAACGTAAAGTTCTTGAGAGGTTTACTGAGAAGGGCTTATATCCATACTCAAGACATTACTTGCGCTTTGTGAAGGAAGCCTACGGAAAATACTGGCAGAACCACTTCTCAACGATAGGCATAATAGGTATGAATGAGGCCCTGCTGAACATGTTCGGCTATGGAATCGCAACTGAGGAGGGAACAAAGTTTGCGATCAAAACATTAATGTTTATACGTGAAAGGCTTCTGGAATATCAGGAGGAGACAGGTAACCTATATAATCTGGAGGCCACGCCAGCTGAGGGAACCTCCTATAGGCTTGCTAGAATAGATAAGAAGAAGTATCCGGACATAATTGTCGCAAATGAAAAGCATCTTTCAGAGGGCGCTGAACCCTTCTACACAAACTCAACCCATCTGCCGGTTGATTACACCTACGACTTATTTGAGGCTCTTGAGCATCAAGATAAGCTTCAGACGCTGTATACCGGCGGAACAGTCTTCCATGTATTCCTCGGAGAAAGAATCTACTCTTGGACGGCTGTAGCAACCCTAGTTAAGAAGATTTCCTACACCTATCATCTGCCATACTTTACCTTGACACCTACATTCAGCATATGTCCAACTCATGGATATGTAAACGGTGAACATAGGACCTGTCCAAGCTGCGGAGCTAAATGTGAGATATACTCAAGGGTTGTCGGCTATCTGAGACCGGTAGACCAGTGGAATGACGGTAAGCAGTCCGAATTTAGAATAAGACAGACATTCGATAAGGCGGTGAAGATTGTAACCCCAGCATTCTCAGCGTGATGGAAAAAGCGGATAAGGCTGAAGCCATGAAATTTAGTGGACTGCAGAAAACAAGTTTAATAGATTTTCCCGGCAGAATATCCAGCATTCTCTTCACCCCCGGCTGTAATCTACGTTGCCCATACTGCCAAAACTGGAGAATAGCTGTGAACCCTCAGGGTCCATTCCTAACTGAAGATGAGGCCCTAGCAATACTTGAGTCGAGAAAAAAGTTCATTGACGCCGTTGTCGTAACCGGTGGAGAACCGCTGATCCATAGTGACGCACCGCTTTTCCTTAAAAAACTTAAGGAGAGAGGTTTCGCTGTTAAACTTGACACGAACGGTTTCTTTCCAAAATTATTGAAAAAATGCCTAGTCCACGTGGATTACGTGGCAGTGGACATTAAAACTTCGCCGGAGAAATACCATTTAGTTGGGGCGAAGGAGATAGACAGCCTACTGGAGACGGTCAGCCTACTCATGAACTCCAGCGTTGACTATGAGTTTAGGAGCACAGTTGTACCCGGCATAGTTGATGAAGAGGACATAGCGAAGATGGGTGAAGTTGTTAGAGGCGCTAAACGATTTGCTTTCCAACAGTTTATCCCAGACGATGCTTTAGAGGAAAGATTCAGGAAAATCCATCCCTACCCGCCTGAAACAATTAAACGTTTTTCAGAAATAATGAAAAAATATGTTAACGAAGTAATTCTAAGAATTTAGGTAGCTTTCCCCTCTACTTTCTCCATTAAATACTTATGAATTGAGTAGGCTGCTTTTTTCCCGCCTCCCATAGCCGATATAACCGTTGCGTTCCCAGTTACTATGTCGCCCGCTGCAAATACGCCTTTCATTGTTGTCTCATAGGTTTCTGAGTTCGCAACGATTGTTCCATGAGAGGTAACCTTTATCTCATCTTCACCGCGGACTGCAAGTGGATTAGGATTCTGACCTATGGCCACAATAGCCGTGTCAGCGTCAACAGTGAATTCTGAACCCTCTATTGGTATAGGCCTCCTTCTGCCAGTCTCGTCCGGTTCACCCAGCCTCATTCTAATGCACTCAACTTTTCTAACGAATCCTCTATCATCTCCGAGGAATCTCGTCGGCGTGGCTAGAAAAATGAATTTGACGCCTTCCTCCTTAGCGTTCACCACCTCATCGCGTCGAGCCGGCATAAACTCTTCGGTTCTACGATATATGACAGTTACATCCCCACCGAGCCTTAGAGCCGATCTCGCAGCGTCCATGGCAACGTTTCCACCGCCTATAACGGCTACTCTACGGCCGACCTTAATCGGCGTGTCATACTCCGGGAACCTATAGGCCTTCATGAGGTTCACTCTTATAAGAAACTCGTTTGCTGAATATATGCCCACAAGATTCTCGCCTGGCACACCAAGAAATCTCGGCAGCCCGGCGCCTGAACCTACGAAAACAGCGTCGAAACCAGTTTTGAAGAGTTCACTTAGCTTAATAACTCTCCCAACAATCACGTTTGTCTCAAATTTAACACCAAGCTTCCTAAGGTAATCGATCTCATCCCTAACTATCTCTTTCGGAAGCCTAAACTCCGGTATACCATACATCAGCACTCCACCTGGCTCATGAAGAGCCTCAAAAACCGTCACTTCATGCCCGAGTTTAGCGAGTTCCGCTGCGGCTGTTAAACCAGCTGGCCCGGAGCCTATGACAGCAACCTTCTTACCTGTTGGAGGAGCGATCTCCGGTATGGTTCTCTTACCTCTCCTTCTCTCCCAGTCAGCCGCAAACCTTTCGAGGGCGCCTATATTTATTGGATCACCTCTTAAACCTAAAACGCATTCACCCATGCATTGATTCTCTTGTGGGCAGACCCTACCGCATATGGCCGGCAAGCTATTTTTTTCGCGGATCACCTCTATGGCTCTCTCATACTCTCTTTCCCGGATATGCTTTATGAATCTAGGTATGTCTATGCCAACTGGGCATCCTTTAACGCATCTTGGAGCCTTACATTGTAAGCATCGTTCAGCTTCAGCTACGGCCTGCTCCTCGTCATAGCCTAAAGCAACCTCCCTGAAGGATCGTATACGTTCCTCAACGCTTAATTTAGGCATCGGCTGCTGCTTAAGCCTTCGACTCATCTTAATTTTCATCTCTTGAATGCTGATTGAAACTTATAGAAAGAATACTGCAATAAAAGAAAAATAAAAGGGTTTCCCGAATTTTATGCTGTTTTATTTTTCATTCGACCAATTTTCTTCCGGCAATCTTTTCCATTGCAACTATTGCTGCCTGCGTTCCCTCCTCGCCTAGATTGGCTGCCTCAGCTATTCTCAGCATCTGTTGGACTAGGGATGTTCCCGGTAGGGGAAGCTTCAGCTCAGCCGCGAACGATAGAGCCAAGCGTAGGTCCTTCTGCTGATGCCTTATCTTGAATCCCGGCTTAAAGTCCCGCTCTATCATTTTAGGCCCAAGATTCAGGAGCATCCATGAGCTTGCAGCTCCTGCTGAAACAGCCTCTAAAAGCCTTTTAAGGTCTAATCCAGCCTTCGCTCCAAGCATGAGGCCTTCGCATACGGCTTGAATATTTAGTGCGCAGATAACTTGATTGCATAGTTTAGCTGTCTGACCCATGCCTGTTGAACCCATATAGGTTATTTTCTTCCCTAAAACCTTGAATATCGGCAGGCATTCCTCGAAGACTTCCCTAGGTCCGCCGACCATTATTGATAGGGTCGCCTCCTTAGCGCCCTTCTCGCCGCCACTAACTGGCGCATCAAGCATTTTAACACCCTTCTTTGCGAGTTCACCCGCTATTTTACGGGTCACTGAAGGCGATATGGTGCTCATATCTATCACTATTAGCCCTGGCCTAGCGCCGTGAATAACCCCGTTGGGCCCAAGCACAACCTCCTCAACATCAGGTGAGTCAGTAACCATCGTTATGACAACATCTGATCTTTCAGCAGCCTCCTTAGGTGAGTTAGCGCCATAAGCGCCCATAGCAACCAGTCCGCTCATCTTAGACCTGGTTCTGTTCCAAACGGTAAGCGGGTATCCAGCCTTCAGAAGGTTCGTGGCCATAGGCTTACCCATAACACCTAAACCTATAAACCCTATTCTCTTCAACCCCATATCTAATTTCCTCCTATAAAGGATAATAATTGCAACAAAACCCTTAAAAATAACTCTTCAAGCTAATAAAATTAAATTAATAAGCCTGGGCGGGTAGATCAGTCTGGTATGATCGCGGCGTTGGCATCGCCGAGGTCGAGG
>CAZGXE010000037.1:0-10470 GCA_964529605.1 uncultured Candidatus Bathyarchaeia archaeon
GTGTAGATGAGATGGGTGCTTATCCAGTCTTGACTTGGATACGAGATGGTTGTTGGCGCCGCCCAGTACTCCTTTCCGCCTATATAGAGGATGTCAGAGTCGCTTAGCATCATCCAGTTGACACCTATCTGATTCTTCATTTTAGTGTAGGCTGCATTTTGATCCCATTGTCTAACTAAAGAGAGAATCTTTGTAACGTTGCCTGTTGGAACCTCTGAGATTAGATGCCTATTTATTCCCTCTATTCCTGCAGCCCAACGTGTAACAGCGATCTGCTTTTCGGTTAAAGGCTTCCACTCATATTGAATCCAATTATTGTTCCAGTTCAATCTGAAAAAGGCTATGAAACCTGTGTTGACAAGCAATATCCCGATTATGGCTAAGGCAAGCATTGTGAATATCATTCTTCTCCGCTTGGCGAATGAGGGGCCAGCCTCGAAACCCCCGAAATGGAAGAATACTGATCCAATTATGAAACCTATCAGAAGGACGAGGCAAATAAAATAATCAAATAGGGTTGTAATATCCATGCTCCAATAGGGTGATCCTAAAATTATGCCTAATGCAAGGCATGTTAATATTATGAACAGGTCTCTTATCCATAGATTTCTTCTTTCCATGAAAAAATGTTTAATAAGTTTAGCAGTCACCCTAACGGCGATGACTGTGAGGGTGGCCGCTGACAAGATGTAAATAAAGCGATACTCAACCTCTAGGGTTGGCATTAACGTGATAAGCTCGGAGCTCGACGCAGGGAAAACCGGTAGGACAAGTATTCTCGGTATTAAATTCCAGTCTCCAACACCCATCAGCATCATATAGAAGATTGGGGTGACTCTTCCTAAGAATGGTATACCGTTTAGGGAGGCTATGATGTAGAATGCCGCCGCCCATTTTAGAAGCTGCCATAGTAACCACAGGGTTCTTCTCGCTTTAAAGGAGAAGGTGAAGGAGGGTTCACTGAAGGGTTCAGGTCCATACGTTCGTTCTCTAATAGCGCTCCTTATGGATTCCCATGCTTCATAGAGGTCGCTGCGTCCTGGAATAGGGTTTAGGGTTAGTAACGCTAAGACACCTGCTAAGATGAAAGTATAGTTATGATAGAAAACCGTGCTGAACCAGTCTATTCCAGCCTTCCGACTATACATTTCCTCAAGAATCATCCAGTTAAGCCAAATATAAATTCCATAAAGAAGAGACATTGTGAATATTGCTGCTAGAATAAGCCAAATCCAATAGCGGCGGAGAAAACTCGGCTTCTCATACGTCATACTGAGATCATCTCGAGCCCCCTCTAACATATGGGTAAAATGTTAGAGGAATATATAAAGATGCACTTCAACAATTTTAACACTTCACTTGTGGCTATTCAGCCTCCTCCGTAACAACTTTTTTGCAGAACCTTAAACCATTGAGGTTAAAATGCGTGAACGGTTTACATATTCGCGGCAATGCCTCGATCATCTATAAATCCAATAATACTCTTTCATTAGGACCGCCTTCGCTTCCCTTTCATCCTTCTAAGTTTCAGTTTATGTTGAAGTGTTAGGAGCTTCTCAGGTACTAGTAGCTTGCTGGTTGCATAAACCATTATTAAAGTTAGAGCTGTTGAATATGGGATTCCGTAAAGAACCTCCGGCGGCATAGTGGATATGATCATCTCTTTAGACATTATCATGGGATATGATGTTGGCAGAGCGTAAACTAGGAGCTGGAGGGAAAGTGGCAAGGCTCTCACATCGCCGTACATAATAAAGAGGGAAGGTATCAAAACTGGAATTATAACTATTCCTAAGAGGGAGCTGGACATTCTCACATCACTGCTTAAGGCCCCTATGACAATGCCTAAGGAGGTTATAAAGAGTATGGATAGAATGAGACTTATTGTTAGGAGCACGTAGGTTTCCGGCGGTGGAGAGAGAAGCACTTCAGGAAAGCCTCCGAGTCCAAACTCCAGGCCTAGAAAACTGAAAAATCCTTGGAAGTATAGGAGGAAGCCTCCTGTAAATATCATGCCCCCTAAAACCGCGATTATAGATGATCCTAAGAGCTTAGCCATCAGTATCTCGTACCGACTTACGGGGAATGTTAAGAGCGTTTCCAGTGTTTTCTCTTCATTTTCAATCGCTGTTGCTGTCGCAGCTATCTGGGTTACTGTTATTGATAAAACAAGAAGAATTAGGGGGATCATTACGCCGTATCCCATCATTAGCTGCCCGAAGATAGCTTGAGGAGGAACATTCACAATCCTATCCTTAATCACAGTGTACCTTGTCATGTTCAGCGGGTTTCTTATGACCTCAGGCTCAACCCCAGGGGCTATTTTAGATATTAACATAGAGCTTAGAATCTCTGAAGAAGTGTCTAAGACTCTGTCTATAGCCGATTGCACTCCTGCGGAGCTTATTCCAATACTCTCCATGATGGAGTAGACTTCAACTTTAGCCCTCCCAAGATTTAGCAGGGTTTCCCCGAAGCCTTTCGGGATCACCAGTAGAGTTTGGGACCCGAAAGTTTTAGCTTCTTCAACAGCCTTAAGTAGGCTTTCATTATTGACTTCCATAATTTTTATGCCCATGTTACTTAGGAGAGAGATGAAGCTCTTACTAACATTTGTTCCATCGTAGTCTATGAGAGCAACTTTCAGGCTGCCGGCCGCCGACTGCTCTGCGCTGCTCATCGCCGCCGACATTACGAAGCCCATTAGCGGCAACATTATGATGGGAATTATGAGCCCTATGTATATTCTGGGATCCCTTAGGAGATCTTTAACTTCCTTCTCTACTAAAGGTCTCAGCCTTCCCATGTTTTCACAATCTCCATAAATACATCTTCAAGGTTTGATGCCTCATACTTCTCTTTGAGAACCTGCGGTTCACCCTTGGCTATTATCCGACCGTGATGAATGAAAGCTAATCTTGAGCATAGATGTTCAACTTCAAGCATGTTATGGCTTGAAAGAATAACGGAGCGCCCCTCTGAAACGTGTTCCCTCACAATCTTCCTCACATATTGAGCATGAAATACATCTAAGCCGGCTGTAGGCTCATCTAGAATGGCTAGCTTAGGCTTGGTCATCAGTACTCTGGCGATCTGAATTCTTCTTTTCATACCCTTACTGTAGGTTTTCATTTTATCCATTATTCTCTCACCCAACCCGGAAATCTTAACGGCTTCTTCAACAGCTTCTTCGGCATCAGTCTTCGATTCGAAGTATATTCTCGCTACAATTGACAGATACTCGTAGCCCTTTAGGTTTCTATAGGTTCCCGCATCCTCAGCGAGATATGAGATTAAGGGACGAATTTTACGAGATTCCCTCACAACATCATGGCCTAAAATCCTCACGTAGCCGGCTGTAGGCAATAAGAGGGCTGCAAGAATTCTAAGCGTTGTAGTTTTCCCAGCTCCATTCGGGCCTATCAAACCGAAGATTTCGCCTTCATCAACGCTGAAGGACAAATTCTTCAGCGCGATTAGATCTCCAAAACGCTTAACAAGACCCTTAACTTCAACAACCCTACTTTTAAGCATGCCGCCTCACTAGATCTTTCGTCCCATCACACATTGATGGTTTAATTGTTTGTAATATACTTATTGTTTGTCGATTCTTAAGCCGCCAAAATAATAAAAATAAATTTTAATTTTTGGTGCGGGGAGCGGGATTTGAACCCGCGAACCCCTACGGGACAGGCTCCTGAAGCCTACGCTTTTTTGTTTGTTCTGCGCCTTTGGCCTAGCTTGGCTATCCCCGCGTCTCCCATTTTAAATTAGAAAAGAGATCATCCTTATTTTTATTTTATGGTTCCAGCCATGAAGGCTATTAGACCTAGCATCATCCATATTAAGATCGTGTTCTTGATTCTTTTAGCGTTATCTCTCGTATGCTTTTTCAGGAGGCTGGCTGATGAGATTATGAAGCCTATGTCTGCGATTGTTACCGGCGGTATAAACCATAGGTGCATCAACCCTAGGATTGCCGGTAGGGGGCTCAGAAGAACAGCTGATAGGTAGAAAGCTGAGGCTGCATAAGCTGCTTTTTTAGCTCCGCAGGAGATGGCTAGAGTTCTTATCCCTCTGATTTTATCTCCTTCCATATCAACTATGCCCTTGGTTATCTCTCGGCCTGTGTTCGCTAGAAAAGCTAGGGCTGCAAAAAACATTGTGTTAGGTTCAATTGTGCCGCTTAGAGCTGCACCGCCGTAAATGAATGGTAGAGAGATGCATGCGCTCACAAGAATGTTTCCCGGCAGCCCAGTGCGCTTTCCAACAGTCGAGTATGTTACTGAAGTTATCCATGAGAGAATAGCGATTAGGAGGCATAGCGGGCTTGTCAGGATGGCTGCCGTCAATCCAGTAAGCGCCAGGAAAGCCGCTATAACCAGGCTCTCTATAGGCTTTATTAATCCGCTTGGAATAGGCCGGCTCGGCTCGTTCACAGCATCTATATCCCTATCGTAGTAGTCGTTTATAGCCATTGATGCGCCTGTTAGGGTGAAGGCTGTTATAAAGCTAAGTGCTAATTTAGTAAAGTTATATTCTGTCATAAACCCTTGCGCCGCTATGAGAGCGCCCACAATAACGGCGAAACCCATCATTAAACAGTTCACTAAACGTATTAGCCTAATGAATCCAGCGGCTTTCCTCATGTCCACAACAAACAAAGATACTGTATTTGTCTTATAAATCAATAGGGATGATAGGCTTTTTATAAGACAGTACTATTTCTGTATTTTGTTGGCGGTGCAATAGAATTGAAGAGAGGCATCGTGTCACCAAGCCCATTTACAGATTTCAGAAAACAATGCGAGGAATTAATGCGGAGGATCCTAAGGAGAATTTCCTCAGATTTGGCTACTCAACCAATTACGCTTGAAATACCGTCAAACCCGCAATTTGGTGAGCTGACCTCCTCAATATGCTTTGAAATAGCGAAAGCTCTATCGAAGACCCCGCGGGAATTAGCCGAGCAGATTGAGAATGAGGCTAGAGATGAGAAAGAGGGGTTCTCGCTTATTGAGGCTATTGAAGCAGCCGGTCAGGGATACGTGAACTTTCACGCAGACTTTTCGGAGCTATCCTCTTTAACGATAAGATCCGCTAGGATGCTAGATGCTCAATATGGTTATGTTAGAACGGATAGGCCTGAAAGAATAATTGTTGAGCACACGAGCGTCAACCCAGTTCACCCAATCCATGTTGGATCGGCTAGAAACTCCGTTCTCGGCGACTCATTAGCACGCATATTGAAGGCTAGAGGCCATGAAGTTTCTAGGCATTACTACATCGACGATGTAGGCCGACAATCAGCAATAGTGGCTTACGGCTTTAAGCTACTCGGTAAGCCCAAGCCCTCCGGCAAACCAGATCATTTTATAGGAGCCATATACGCTGTCACAAACTGCCTCCTTGAGATTAGAAGGCTTAAGCTGCTCCTGGAAGAGAGAAAGGATGCTTTAAGCCATGAAGAGATTCAAGAGATCAGAATGAAACTTGACGACTGGATTGCAGTAGCAGTTGACCTTCAAGGAAGACTCCCAAACGTATTTAACGCTCTTCTAGACGCGTTTGAAAAGATTAGGAATCCGGAGGCTGAGATCAACAACCTCATGAAAAGCTATGAGAGGGGAGATAGGGAGGCTAAGGAATTAATCCGCAACGTGACATCCATATGTCTGGAGGGATTCAAGAGAACTCTTGAAAGGGCGAATATAACCTTCGACTCCTGGGATTGGGAGAGCGATTTCATATGGAACGGCAGCGTAGCAGAATGCCTAAACTCCCTAAAGAGAACGCCGTACGTTTTTCATAGAGGTGAAGTTTTAGAGTTTGACGCTGAAGCTGTCGCGAGTGATTTTGGGCTTAAGAGCCTATTCGGGCTTAAAGAAAACTATGAGATTCCATCCTTAACTTTAGGTAGATCAGACGGCACAACATTGTACACAACGAGGGACATTGCCTATAGTATCTGGAAGTTTAAGAGAGCTGACAGGGTGATAAATGTTATAGGTATGGAGCAGAAGCTGGCTCAGCTACAGCTTAGGCTGGCGCTTTGTGCCTTAGGATACGCTGATAAGGCTAAAAGGCTCATTCACTTCGCCTACAACCTAGTGAACTTTCCAGGCCAAAGAATCTCCGGTAGGAGAGGACGCTACGTAACCCTAGATGAGGTTATGGATGAAGCTGTTTCAAGAGCCTATGAGGAGGTTGATAAGCGGTCGGCTAACCTCACCGAAGAGGAGAAAAAGAGCATATCGGAACAGGTCGGTATAGGCGCTGTCAAGTATGCTCTAATAGAAACGGATCCTATGAAGCCTGTTGTGTTCACATGGAATAGGGTTGTGAACTTCGAGAGGAACAGCGGACCCTATATTCAATATTCGCATGCAAGGGCATGCAGTATACTCAGAAGAGCCTCTAGAAATGCTGAGGCCGCTGATTTTTCCCTGCTTAAGGAGCCGATTGAGCGTGAACTGATTCTATTGATAGCCCGATTTCCAGAAGTATTCGTTGATGCATCCGATAACCTTAAGCCCAATCTCATAGCTGACTTCGCAAATACTTTAGCTGACAAATTCAATAAATTTTATGCTGCTCTACCAGTGATTAAGGCTGAAACGCGGGAATTAAGTTACGCAAGACTGCTGCTTGTTGACGCCGTGAGAATAACCTTGCGGAATGCATTAGATCTTATAGGCGTGGAAGCCCCGCAGAGAATGTGAAAAACTGAAGCGGTAAAATAAAGAGAAGAGATCCAGTTTACTTTAGCGGCACATACATGCTGCTTCTCGTTGCACCTATCCCCGGTGTTCCATGCCTTACCGGCTTGTTTGTTATTGCAAATTCACCTAGGTAATGCCCTATCATCTCAGGTTTTATTTCCACCGGAACAAAATCTTTGCCGTTGTGAACGTGAATGGTGGCACCAACCATTTCAGGCAGTATTATCATATCTCTAGCATGCGTCCTTATTGGCTTACTGTTGCCGCTGTTCTCCTTAGCCGCACGAAGATTCTCTAGGAGTCTTCTCTGCATGTAGGATAGACCCCGTCTGAGGCTTCTTCGAGCACGTGCGGTAAGCAACTGGATGAAATCATCCATCGAGAGATCCTGCAGCTCTTTAAGCGTGTAGCCTCTATATCTAAATTCTCTTGGCAAGGTGCAATCACCAATTTATTAGTATTGAGAAAAAGGTGTCTTTTAAATCTTCCTCCAGCAGCTCTCGAATTAATCTCGGCCTGTCATGCGAATTTATTGAATTAATTAAGGTGGAATTGAATGTTTCTCCTTCCTACTCCTCATCATAGAAGTCGCTTGCTTTCGGCGGTGTTGGGCTTAGGCCCTTCCTCTTCCGTACCTGTTTAATTATTTCCATCTGCATTGATTCTGGCACTGGAGCCCATCTGCTGAATTGGGTTGCCCAGAAGGCTCTTCCCTGAGTTGAGGATCTTAGTTCATCGGCTAGGCCGAAGGATTCTGCAACCGGCATTTCAGCTTTAACCACCATTATTTCTTCCTCACTCGACATGTCTAGGAGTTTTCCCCGTCTCCTTTGGACTATGGATATGACTTGACTTACGAAGTCGCTTGGAACCTTACATTCGAAGCTAAGTATGGGTTCTAGGAGCTTCGGTTCACATAGGAGGAAGCAGCCCCATATTGGACGCCATGTCATGGGCATTATTTGCGCTGGACCCCTATGAACAGGGTCCTCATGTATCAGCACATCCTCAAGATTTATTTTAAGTCCGTAAGCCGGCTCCTTCGCTAACGCACATGAATTAACAGCATCTCTGAAACCTGACTTTATGTGATCAATAACCTCTTCAACGAACTGTCTGCCCTTAATTCTATTTACAAGAACATTTGTTCCTTCAATCGCTATCAGATTTCGGGCGTCATCAGCCGGCCAACCGAACTCTTTCATAAGTATTTTCTGCCTTTCTTCACGCTTCTGCATCTCAGAGATCTTCCCGGTTCTTATGGCCTCTATAACCTCATCTGAAAGCCTTTCTATTGTAACCCAAAGCCTATTATGCTTGTTCGGGCTCTTACCCATCACCGGCGGGCCTCTGTAGCTACGGCTTATAGTTTCCCGGTACATCACGATCGGTTTGCTCATCTTAACCTTTAGACCTGCCTCCTGCATACGGTAGGCTGTGACTTCAAGATGCAGCTCACCCATGCCGCTTAGAAGATATTCACCAGTCTCCCTGTTTATTGTGAAATGCAGATTCGGATCCTCAAGTGTTAGTTTACGTACAACCTTATCAAATAATGGGAGATCCCTAATGTCGGCTGGTTCAATAGCAACCGTGACAACCGGGTCGGAAACATATCTCAGACTTTCGAAGGGAGGTGTTTCCACACCTTCATTGGCTATTGTCTCACCGACTCGAATGGACGGTAAACCTGATAGAGCCGCTATGTTACCTGCCGGTATTCTCTCCACTATAACCCTGTCGGCGGCCATACTCATGTAGACCTGCTGGATTGTTCCCTTCCGCCGGCTTGTAACGAGCTGAACAACCTTGCCTCTCTCAACCGTTCCACTGAAAATTCGACCTATTGCAACAACACCACTATGCGGGTCAACTTCAATTGAGGTTACACACATAAGAAGCGGCCCGTTCGGATCGACTTTAGCCATTCCTTTACCTACTAGGCTGTCTGGGTCACCAGGCCATATCTGCGTCTGCCTATACGGCTGTGCCTCAAGCGGGTTTGGCAGATGCTCACAGAACATATCGAGTATAGGCTCATATAGTGGAACAGCTTTACTTAGGGCGTTAACTTTTTTCGCCACTTCTTCAGGTTCACCGGTATAGGCGTCGATTACATCCTTGAAGGTTACGCCCTTGACCTTCATGTAGGACAGGGTGAAACCCCACTTATGTAGGGCTGAGCCGAAGGCAACAGTGTCATTCTCAACCCTAACCTGCCAGTCCTTCTTATGTTCAGGCGGAGCATACTTCTCGATTAGCCGATTTATCCTAAGTATTATTTTGGCGAAGCGATTCTGGATTCCCTCAGGTGTTAGCTTGAGCTCCTTAATCAGCCTATCAACCTTATTGATAAATAGGATAGGCTTAACCCTCTCATGAAGCGCTTGCATGAGAACAGTCTCCGTCTGAGTCATCGGTCCTTCAACTGCGTCAACAACGACTAGCGCGCCATCGACGGCTCTTAGGCTTCTTGTTACAGCCCCGCTGAAATCTATGTGCCCAGGGGTATCGATGAGGTTTATGAGGTATTCCTGTCCTTTATAAGTGTGGACTAGACTTATGTTTGAAGGGAAGACTGTCATCTGCCTCTTCTGCTCCAGCTCCCAAGAGTCTAAGAAAAGCCTTTGGCCGGCTATCTCCTCGCTTATTATACCGGCCGCAGCCAGTAGACTGTCTGAGAGGGTTGTCTTACCATGGTCTACATGGGCTATTATGCTTGTGTTCCTTATGCGCTCAGGATTATTCATCAGCTTGACTATATCTTCAACCTGCTTATAACGTCCCATGATCACTTCCCCACTCTACTTAGCATGTGAGTGTTAACTAACAGATACGTTCTATTTCCCATTTATATTCACTCTTAGATGAGGCTACATAAATGTGAAAAACGTCACCTATAACTTTTTTGTTTAGTCAATAGAATTCTGTTAGATCGTCCTTATGGGCTCTCTCCGTCAACAATTAGATGCTAACGTTAATTCAGCGCTTTATCACCTTAATAAGGAATGGGGGAAATCGCAGAGAATTATCTATCACTTCATAACTATGTTATCATTTATAAGGTTCGTCCTGAATAAAAATATTGGTCAGCAACGCTGAGGACCAGTAACAGGAGAGTCTGGGCTTATGTCTGATAAGCCTAAGGCTTTAGTTCTGCTTTCAGGGGGCTTAGATAGTTTACTAGCTACAAAGATAGTTTTAGATCAGGGCGTAGATGTTGAGGCTGTGCATTTTATAACGCCCTTCTGCAGGTGTAGTTGCAGCTCAATGGACAGGATGGCTAAGGAGTTAAATATCAGAGTTCATAACGTTTTTCTAGGACAAGAATTTCTGGATGTCGTTGCTAATCCAAGGCATGGTTATGGAAGCCGGATGAACCCATGCATAGACTGCCGAATTCTAATGTTTAGGAAGGCGAAGGAGCTGGCCGATAAAATAGGAGCGAATTTTCTTGTGACTGGGGAGGTTTTGGATGAGAGACCTTTTTCGCAGAGGATGAAGGCTATGCGGCTAATAGAAAGGGAAGCTGGACTTGAGGGGAAAATTCTGAGGCCGCTTTCAGCGAAGCTCCTGCCGGTAACCGAGCCTGAGAGAATGGGATGGATAAATAGGGAGAAGCTATTCGCCATAAGAGGGAGGAGAAGAAAGCCGCAAATGGAGCTGACGGAAAAGATAGGTATAAAAGATTATCCAAATCCCTCCGGCGGCTGCCTGTTAACGGATCCGGCATTCGCCAGAAGGGTGA
>CAZGXE010000038.1:0-10401 GCA_964529605.1 uncultured Candidatus Bathyarchaeia archaeon
AACCATTAGCGCCCCCCTTGTAGCCGAGAGAGCTAAGGCCGGACAGTTTGTGATCTTAAGAGTTGATGAGCACGGTGAAAGATTCCCGCTTACACTCGTCAGCTGGAACCCCGATGAGGGAACAATAACCCTTATCTTTCAAGAAGTAGGTGTCTCAACAAAAAAGCTCGGAAAACTGGATGTTGGAGACTATATTGAAGACATAGTTGGTCCATTGGGAAACCCGACGGAGATCGCTAAATATGGGGATGTTGCTATCATAGGTGGAGGTGTTGGCACAGCGCTTATCTATCCATGGGTATGCGCCCTAAGAGAGGCTGGCAATCACATCACTACAATTATCGGAGCTAGAAGCGCAAACCTCATCCTGCTCGAGAGGGAACTAAGGGAATTAAGCGATGAGATTTACATATCAACAGATGATGGAACACGGGGGATGAAGGGTTTCACATCGGATATGTTAAAGAAACTTTTGGAGGATGGCAGAAGATTCGATCTCGTCATGGCCGCCGGACCCGTTCCAATGATGAGAGCTGTTGCTGAGGTTACACGCCCATATGGAATAAGGACCATTGTGAGCTTAAACCCGATAATGGTTGATGGAACAGGCATGTGCGGCAGCTGCAGAATTACGGTCGGCGGAAAAACAAAGTTTGCATGCGTCGACGGTCCTGACTTCGATGCCCACGAGGTTGATTTCCGCGAGCTCATGAATCGATTACGCATGTATCAGCATGAAGAGAAAATAGCTCTTCAACATCTAGAGGGTGATTAACGAGATATTTGTAGCCAGTCCTTATAGACCTCGAAAATTCTTCTCAGCTCCTTAACCGGCTCATCATGCAAATCAACCCTTAAATTTATTATTGGACGGGACTCATGGATAGGCCTATTTTCAGCCACCACCAGCGCTGCAGAGCATTTTCCCCTCCAGTCGCCTCCAGCCCTCTGCCCCGCTTCCAAGGCCCTCATGAGCCTTTCAGCAAGCCATTCTCCCCTAGAGCCCTCAAAGGCTTCAACCATATCTTTTATGACCTTTTCGGAGGTTAAGGCGTTACCTGCTGCAATACAGTCTTCTCCGATCAGATGACCCCTCCAATCTAAAGTTTCTCTTCCGGTAAAAGCTGCCTTCCGACCTGAAATGTCAATAATAGATAATTGCCTCATCTCCCGTTTAGGATCATCTCTAAGCAGATACTGTAGCACCTCTTTTGGCGAAAAACCCCTGCGTAGAAGTCTCAGCCCATTAACTCCATGAGAGAAGTTTGTGTATCCCTGAACCGCTAATGCACCTACATTTGACTCAACATGTGGAACAGCGCTTCCCACCGCCAAGGAGGCTGAGGAAACACAGACTCCTAAAGCGAGAGTTTTAGGGCATCTCGCAACCATGGAGAAGGTGCCGGAGACCTCCTTACCCAATCCATATTTCAACTTCAATCTCGTCGCCGTCCTTAATTTTCAGAATCTTCCGTAGGCATATTGAAGCGATGAGCTCTAGGACATTTTTTGGGTAGTTGGGAACAGAAGGTCTAACCACAGCCCCTAAAATCTTAGACGCTATGAGGGCTTTATAAAGAAAACCTGGAAAGTATCCGTTCTCCGGGAAAACATGGTGCCCTCCATGTTTATTTTTTAATAGGTGTGCTAGGTTTTCGCCGTCCTTATCGGCTAGGAGTAAATTTAATGTTCCCGGATAAGGCTTAAAACCAAATATTTCCTCAACCTGCTTCCTGAACCATGGTAGGCTCACAAATTTTCTTCCTTCACCCACACTACTGAAAACCTTTCCCCTCACTATTAGGGTTTCGCAGCTCATTTTTCTCATCATCTACTATTCATTATTGATTCCTTTAGGGATTAATAAAACATATATAGGTGATTAAGTTCTTCTTGAAGGTAAGAGATGGAAAGTCGAAAGGTAGCCGTGAAACATAATGCCAATGTGAGTAGTTTGGTTTTGGCTGAAAAACTTGATGATCTTTCGTCAAGAACTTCGGTTAAATGCTTGGTTTATGCGGCCTCAGTAATCTTCTTCTTCGCCCTAATATTCCTGCCGCCGATGGCTGGAATACTTGGAAATCTCGGGCAATTGGGAGCCATATATTATGAGCCTGATCTACTAGCTAGGGCTAACCTAGCGGTTATGCAATCATTCATAATGGCATTCACAGTTGCAATTTTAGATTTAATAGCAGCCTTACCGCTCGCATGGTTCATAGTTAGAAGCAAAACTAAGATTGTGAATGTGATAGACACCCTAGTGGACATACCCTTTTTAATACCAACAGCAGCCCTGGGATATTCATCCCTTCTATTCTGGAGCAGTCAAGAAGGGATTTCAGGAGTTTTAGGAGTTGATTCCCTTGTTCCACCAGGCTTCTTTCTAGTACTTCTTCTCCACTTCGCCTTCTCCTATCCGGTGATCGTCAGAGTTATGGTCGGCGAACTATTGAACTATAAAGAAGTTTATGAGGTTGCAGCTAGAACCCTTGGGGCGCAACCGCTGACAGCCGTTAGGACAATAACATTACCTCTGCTTAAATCGGGGGTAATAGCCTCATTTCTCCTAGCCTTCTCCCGGTCGCTTTCAGAAACCGGGGCGACGGTAATCGCCACTGGACCGTGGGAGAACGGGCCGGTTTTCATATACAGGAACATGGATAAGGAGGGAATTCTGGTTTACGTTAGCTCCGTTCTGATATTATCCTCAACCATAATATTCTTTTTGATAAGCATATTAGCCCCGAAACTCAGGTTTCCTATTAAACGGGCTTTTCCCTCATTCGAGAGAAAACTCAGCTCATCTGAGGCGATTAGATTTAGGGATAGCGTAACGCTTGCAACGTTCTTGCTAGTTGTGATAGCGCCCTCAATATTCGTTGCTCTGCCAATGATGAACGCGCTTTTAGATGGAACATTGAATGAGATGCTGGCAGGTTTGGATCCTTGGGGCAGCTTCTGGCGTAGCATGTTAATCTC
This sequence comes from uncultured Candidatus Bathyarchaeia archaeon, assembly GCA_964529605.1. GTDB lineage: Archaea > Thermoproteota > Bathyarchaeia > Bathyarchaeales > DTEX01 > DTEX01. Next base: position 2,983 of record CAZGXE010000038.1, read on the forward strand.
CTACACAATCAGCTCCCTTTCAACGCTACTGAATATTATTTTTGGGCTGCCGGCAGCCGTATTAATCGCTAGGGGAAAACTTGGTAAAGCGACGTCAATCTTCAGAGCCTTGGTGAACATACCGATAATCGTTCCCTCAATAGCACTCGGAGTCTCCCTAAGATTTTTCTGGGTGAGATACATTTTTCTCCACGAGTTTTGGATTCTACTACTATCACACACGACCATAACCTATACTTATTTCGTTCAATCCATGGCTGCAGCCATAGAAAGCATATCTCCGGAGATTGAGGAAGTAGCGAGCACACTAGGCGCTAAACCCTTCACAATATTCAGGAGAATAACGCTTCCTCTCACAAAATACTCAGTTTTCTCAGGCGCCGTTCTAGTTTTCACTAGGGCATTAGGTGAGACCGGTGCAGCCAAGGCTGTTGCAAGAACAAAAGAGTTTTCAACTCTCCCAGTATTGCTCGTTGACTGGATCGTGCATAAGGAGGCGACTGCATCCCAGAGCGCTTTAGGCATAGGCTTCTACATAATCTCCTCCTTCATAATTCTCCTAATCTTTAGGCTCTTAACGAGAAGAAGAAAGTGAAAGCATGCCTTCGATAGAACTGGTTAATGTCACAAAAAGATACGGCGATATAGTGGCCATCAAAAATCTAAATCTGACAATAAAAGATGAGGAATACGTATGTGTGCTGGGTCCAACTGGAAGTGGAAAAACTACACTGCTCAAACTAATCGCCGGAATAGTCAGACCGGACAGCGGCGAAATCTACATAGACGATGAGCTTGTGAATAAGCTTCCTCCCCAAGAGAGGAATGTTGCTTACGTTCCTCAACAATACGCGTTGTTTCCCCATCTAAGTGTAATCGACAATGTTGCCTTCGGACCGCTATCCAAAGGATTCAGCAAAGAAGAAGCCTACAAGGTTTCAATGCAAATGCTTGAGATGACGAGGCTAGACCATAGAGCCAACTCTTTCCCACATGAGCTTAGCGGCGGAATGCAGCAACGCCTAGCACTTGCAAGAGGATTGGCTTCAGGGGCAAAAATACTGCTTCTAGATGAACCATTAGGCGCCCTAGACGCAAGATTAAGGGTTGAGCTAAGGTATAAGCTTAGGGAAATAGCAAAAGAAAATGATCTGACAACGATCCACGTCACACACGACCAGGAGGAAGCAATGGTAGTTGCTGATCGAATAGTTATCTTAAGACATGGGGAAATACAGCAGGAGGGAACTCCAGCACAAGTGTATTATGAGCCTAAAAGCATTTTCGTAGCCCACTTTGTTGGAAGCGCAAACTTCTTCGAGGGCTTCATAGCTGAAACTGACCCCCACGGCTCATGGATTCAGCTAAGAAACGGATTTGTTTTACGCGTTAATGGGAAGGCTGGAAAAGTTGGCGAAAGAGTTGTTGTGATGATAAGAGAGGAGAAAACCGAGATTCTTAAGAGAACTAGAAAGAGAGAGGAGATTAATCTCTTACCCGGAAAAATCGAGGAGATCAGTCTTCTCGGAGACTTCGTGTCCTACTCTATTTTACTTGATAATGGTGATAGAGTTAACTCGAAGATGCCGATGTTTTCGGGCATTGGGAAATTTAAGATTGGTGAGAGAGTTTATGTTCGTTTGAGAACCGAAAATTTAAGAGTGTACCCGTATCCTCCCCAGGGGCTTTACCAAGAGCTAGAGGTGATATAAGATTCCCTCAATTCGCTTGGTTAATGTCACAAAAAGATACGGCGATATAGTAGCAGTGAAAAATATCAGTCTCCAAGTGAATGATAGGGAATATCTTTGCATAATTGGACCAAGCGGATGCGGGAAAACAACCTTAATAAAGTGTATAGCTGGCATCATCGAGCCTGATGAGGGCGAAATCTACATGGACGATAAGCTCGTAAACAACCTTCCAATCCAAGATAGGGGGATCGGATACGTTTTTCAGGAAATAGCTTTATTCCCTCACATGAACGTATACGACAATGTCTGCTACGGACCTTTTGTTAAGGGCTGGAAAATCTCCACAGTCGAAAACCTAATTAAGGAAATGATTAACATGATGAAACTTCAGGATAGAGTTAAGGATTATCCAGAAGCCCTCAGCGGCGGCGCAAAACAGAAAACAGCTATTGCAAGAGCACTAACATCAGGTTCCAAGTTACTGTTGCTTGATGAACCTCTGGGTTCCCTAGATGTTAAAGTAAGGGAGAATCTGAGGTACGAGCTGAGAAGAATAGTTAAAGATCTCGGTTTGACGGCGATCCACGTCACACACGACCAGGAGGAAGCAATGTCTATCGCCGATAGAATAGTTGTTATGAGGTCCGGTGGAATAGTTGAGGTAGGCACACCGCTTAAGCTTTATTTACGCCCAAAAAAGATTTTCACAGCAAACTTTGTGGGTGAAGCAAATTTTCTCGTGGGTAATTTGTTAGAAGCAAAAGAGGGAAACGTGAAAATAGAGGTGAATGGAAAAATCCTTAATAGCTCATGCAAAGTTGGTTTTAAAGAGAGAAGGGTAGTTGCGGTCATAAGGCCTGAATTTGTAATTATGAGGAAAACTAGGAGATCTAAAGAAGCATGGAAGGGTGTAATCGAAAATAAAGCCTTTCTCGGAAAATCGGTCCGATTTGAAGTTCGAACCGAGAATGGTAATTTGATTGTCGTTAAGAAACCCATCTCCTCTAAAACACTAAAGTTTGAGGTGGGAGACCGCGTGAACCTTGTTTTACCACATGAGTCTTTACTGTTATATCCCTACCCTGAGGAGGGATTAGAAAGGGCGATCTCCATAGAGTAGATGGTGGAAAAATTTAATGAAAGGAAAAACTAAAATAGCTATTGTCTTTGTTTTATCTTTGTTTAAAGGAGTTTTTAAGCATGGAACGGTGGTTTGAGAAAAGACGGAAGAACAAGGTTCTCGACATCGCATATCGGCAGATGACGTTAGCGCTCGACACAGTTAACGATCTGGAGAGAGCCATCAAAGAGATTTTTTCAGGCGACAAGGAAGGGGCCAAAACCACCATAGAGAGACTGTTTTTAATTGAGAAGGAAATAGATAACCTGAGAAGAGCGGTTTTTGAGGAGCTAACTAGAGGCAACCTACCGCCTAAGGATAGAGAGGACATAATGCATCTGGTTAAACGCTTAGATGTGATGGCTGACTTCGTTAAGGATTCTGCTAGAAGCATAATGATTCTGCTGGACAGTGAGGTGCCAAAGGAAATCTGGAAAGCCTTCTCGGAAATGTCGTCTGGGGTTGTTAAATGCGCCGCAACACTTAAGGAGAGCTTGAAACTCCTCTCTGAAAACTCATCTAAGGCTAGAGCATTCTCACTGAAGGTTGAGGATGAAGAAAATAAGGTTGACAAGCAATATTTAGGGATAAAATCTCTGCTTCTAAAATATGGGAATAAAGTGAACCCTGTGGTCTTAATTGTTCTAAAGGATTTAGCCGACTACATGGAGGAGGCTACAGACAGCTGCGCCGATGTAGGGGATTACATAAGAGTTTTAACAGTGCCGAAATAGAGAGGCTTCTAAAAGCCTACATGAACATAAAAACATCACTTAACAGTTTCACGACATTAAACTTAATAGTTCTGTTCTAAAATCGATAGATAAAAACGTTAATTTAGAATTCACTATTTTGATTGCCGCAGACAACGATGGGCTCCCTGATGGGGATGAAGTGCAGATGGGAACTAATCCACTTGTGGAAACCATCGGGCTAGCTAACCTAAAAAGGGAACTTGAAACCACACGGATTCTAATGTACGCCCTTCTGGCAACCACACTAATCTTTTTAATAACCACAGTTTACTTTATGAGAAAACGAAAATAGCATGTAGAAAACAAATTCCCTCCCATTTTTATCGTTAAATTACCCTCAACCCATACTAGACTTATCTTAATGACGAGACTCCAGAGGGCTATTTAAAGCTACTAGCCACTACTTAAAACAATCTTTTAATATATGCTGAGAAACTTTTATTTGTGCCCTAGGAATTTACAGTATTTCAGCGCTAACTTTAAAAGGAAGTTTCTAAAACGTTTAGGGTAATATGAATGAAGAAACCGAGAAGAATGAATTGAAACTTGAGAAAAAGGTTAGTATAGAAAACATATCTAATTTTCAGTTACGAGCCGCCTACCTTGCATATTCAGAGGCTTATGATAAAGCAAGCGATCCGGGAGTTAGAGAATACCTGAACCAAAATATGATAGATCTAAAACAGAATAAGATAGATTACCAAACGTTCTATAGGAACATAAATAGGTACCGTCCAATTGAGGGATCTCGATCCCGGTATAGATCAAGCATAAGGACGCAGAGCAAACGCCAATGGCGTAGCAAAATGCGGAAAATAGAGAGAGAAAAAAGATACGAGAAGTAAGGGCCGCTATAATAATAATCTGTTAAATCTTTATCAAGAAAGACGCACTTACGCTAGATAATCCCTTTTTTACCTAAAATTTATTATAGTGAATTCTAATTTTTCTAGAGGTTGTGTTCGCTAAATGTTCACCGAGACTTTAGCAGTCAGCGTTCAGCAGCTGGCGCCCCAAGATACACTAGGCTGGATTTTCCAATTAATTTGGATACTAGCCTTCATAATTATCTGGGTTTATGGACAGCGCATCCAAACAACCCTTATGCTTAGAGAAATCGAAGGATCCCTCTTCAGACTTAAAGCCATGAGAGATAGAGGGCGGAGGATGGCCATATCGACGATTAAGGAGATAGGTAAACCTACTGAGGATCCGACAGCGAGAGTGGATCGAATTCTCGAATATGTAGATATAGAACCGGTCAGTTTGGATCCCACCGGCATAATTAGGAGATTAGAACATATAATAGATGTTAGGGACTTCAGGTTTAAGGATGAAGTTAGACAAATGGCTCCACAAGCCGATGAAACTCAAATAAATAATTTAACGAATGTACTCGAAGCTGCGTTAGCGTTAAATCAAATCTACAAGATTGTGAGGCATTATTATCTTATGGGAAAGAAAACTTTGAGCTTCTACGTAATTCTCCAAGTTCAGATGCTTCTCCCAATGATAATGAGGGAATCTGAAGCTTTCGTGAATGCTTTGAAAGCATTTAGGTTAGGTCAGCCAATAGGAGATGGGGCTGGAGCCCTTGTAGCTGCGAGACTAATGTATGGAAAAGAGAAACGGTTGATAGTTAAGAATACCATTGTAAGCGAGGTAGATATAGAAGGGCGAAAAGCCTACGTGATAAAGGCTAAGGGTCCGGGTGGAAATGTCGGTAAACCTGGTGAAGCTATAAAACAAATACTTGAGGAAAACGAGGGGAGAGTTGCGCTGATAATCATTATAGATGCCGCTCAGAAACTTGAGGGTGAAAAACCAGGTGAGGTGGCTGAAGGCGTTGGCGTAGCAATCGGAGGACCGGGAGTCGACAAGTATAAGGTTGAGGAAGTAGCTGCTAAATATAAAGTTCCGTTGAGCGCCGTACTTATAAAGGAGGGCATAGAGGACGTTGTCTCCACAATGAGAAAGGAGATAGTTAACGGTGTTGAGGAGGCAATAAATAGGATTAAGAGGCTGATTCGCGAAAACACAAAGGAAGGGGATACCATTATAATTGCCGGAATAGGAAACACCATTGGGATAGCTCAGTAAAAAAGGTGGTGAAGACCAATTGGGAGAAAGCGGGTTAAGAAGAATATCAATATTTTTTATGGCTGTTATTTTCGCAATGCTCGCTATGTCTCTGGCAGCGCTTATACTAGCCATAGAGGTCTATATAACGCAGAGAACGGTTGAGGTGATGAACATAATTTTAAGCGTGAGCGCAATAATATTATCTGTTTATCTTCTTCTCCAGATGAGGAGGAGGCCGAGCCTAAGTTTTGAGGATCTTAAGGTATTAACAATGATCAGATGCACCAAATGCAACTATATGAGTGTAAGGGATTTTGAGAAAGGGGACTACATTTTAAAAGAGGCTGGTATATGTCCAAAATGCGATGGAACACTTCTCATTCACTCCATTTTTAGGAAGACTAAAGAGGAGAAGAAGACACCCTCGGTTGGGCTGGCTAAGTAAGCACTACGGCTCCCTCATCGCTAACATAAACTGTATGTTCAACCTGCGCAACTGGTTTTAGGCTTCCCTCAACGAAAACCGGATATGCCATTAAACATCTTGATGATAAAAGATCTGAGAAGGCACGCTCATAGGATTCTCTAGGCCCGTAATTTTTTCTCAGCCATCTCTCAGCGAACGGTAATGTCCTAAAATTGGCTTCAATAAATTTCAGAAGCTTCCGTGTCTCAATATTCTTCGAAGATGACTTACGCTTTATAAGCCTGAAAATATATTTTTCTGGACCGTTCTCCACTTTCCCCACGGCCTCTTTAAGTGTAACGAATGGTTCGATAGCGTAGACGCCGCCTACACGCAGGCGGTCCATTGAAAAATGCGATACATTAGGTATGGATTTCCCGGCGTGAATTAGGTAGCGGCCGACCTCATGTCCTGTGAGATTTGAAACAGGCTTAAAACCGTACCGTTCAATTGTCTTCTGTATTGTGGAGCTAACCCTTGGAATTAGTATGCCTGGGCGTATAACATTTATAGCCGCTTCAAGAGCCTTCTTAGCTGCGTGAACCATACTCTCATATTCGGGGCTAAAGCATACGGTAGTGGCAGTGTCCGCAATGTAACCGTCAACATGAACCCCAATATCGATCTTAACCAGCGATCTTTTCGGTATTCTCCTCCTGTCATCTGGCGGAGAAGTGTAGTGTGCAGCAATCTCATTAACCGAAACATTACATGGGAAAGCGGGTTTTCCACCTAGATTCATAATTTCGTTCTCAACCATCTCGCAAACCTCAATGATTAGCATTCCTTCCTTAACTTTCCTTCCGATTTCCTCTCTGACCCTAGCAGCTATCCTGCCGGCGCAAAGATATTTCTGGAGAACATCCTCAGGCAGGCCCCCGCTTTTAAAAGAGACTCTTGGCATACTCCAACCCAACATAATTCTCTTTTTGACATTAGGCAAACTTATTTCCATAATCACACTTGTAAGATTTAAATATTCTTCTGAGATAAAAAATAAGCTAAAAAATAAAACATGTAAATCCTTAAAGCTTATAAGATGTTTAGGCGAGGCGTAATGGGCTACTCTAATGTTCTCACTGCTGATAAAACTTTGATGAGCGAGTATGGCGGAGCGATTTTTTAGGCTTCAGTGCATGCGTACCTAAAGGCCTAATTCCAGACAACCTATACTTTAGGCTGTTCTGTCCACCTGTGGAAGCTAATGAGGATGGAACCACCACCGTGGCGCCGAATGGAACCAGAAAAATTGAGGCGGCCCTACTGGAATATGGCTTCAAGAGTAAAGATGTTGTTGTCGCC
>CAZGXE010000039.1:0-10361 GCA_964529605.1 uncultured Candidatus Bathyarchaeia archaeon
GCTGAGATGCAGTTTATAGGGGTCTTCATGGCCGCCTTCATGATTACAAGTGCAACGCTTTCATCCCCTCTTGGAAGCCTCTCAGACAGAATTGGGAGGAAAAAACTGATCCAAACCGGACTTCTAGGAGACGTATTTCTAGGCACATTGACGGGGCTCGCGCCTAACTGGCATACGCTGCTAGTTCTGAGAGCTTTCAATGGAGTTGCAACGGCAGCTGTCCGTCCAGCCGCAGAGGCGTCACTAATAGATCAGGTTCCCGAGGATCGTAGAGGCGAAGCCTTAGGTTTCTTCCTAACCTTGACAATGATAGGATGGTTTCTCGGTCCAATCTTTGGGGGGACAGTTCAATACATCTCGGAGAATATTTTTGGCTTCACACGTGAGGATAGCTACCGAATACCCTTCTTCATCGATTCTCTGCTATCCATAATCGCCATTGGACTTGTAGCATGGAAGGTTAAGGAGACGAGAGGAAGAAAGACCGCCGATAAGAGGTTAGAGGACGAAACAGATGATGATGTTAAGCTTGAGGGATGGGTTAAACGGTCAGTAAGAGTCTTATATGTGACCACTTTTACTAATGGTTTCGCCGTGGGCTTCATAGCGCCTGTTGGAGTCCTATTCTTGGGAGAGGTTTTCGGAGCAATACCGTTCCAGATAGGAGTAATCCTCTCCATATCAGGGTTCATGGGGATAATATGCAACTTCTTCGCCGGTAAGCTGGCGGATAGGTGGGGTAGAAAATTGGTCATAGCGATAGGAAGCTTTTCATCCAGAATAGCATCAATAATTCTGCCTTTCACCTCAGACCTTATGCAGGCAACCGCCATCATGGCATTCCGATCCCTCGGAATAAATGTAAGCATGCCTGCGGGAAGAGCCTTAAGGGCTGATTTAGTCCCGGGAAAGATTAGGGGGAAACTCTTCGGAAGATTCAATGCACTCTTCGATGTAGGCATGATAAGCGGTGTACTTTTAGGCCCTCTACTCTTTTACGAGTTTCGCTCCGAAAACTTCCTCATCGAATGGTTAAACTTGACGGTTAGAGGTGTAGGAACCCCCTTCTATATAAGCGGGCTCATGGGACTGCTGGCACTTATCATCCTACTAGCATTCGTTAAGGAACCTAAAAGAAAACTCAAAAGCGGTAATTTACTTAGAAATTATTAAGTTTTTCTATAATCTATGTATTGATCCCAAGTCCGCTATCTTCTTTGCTGCGATTTCTCTGAGCTCCGGGTTATTGAAGAGATAGCTCATCACGCCGTCAAGTCTTCTCTGGGGGCCCTCGTATTTGAGGGTTTCCTCTATGTCTAAAACGACGCTACAGTTCACGCGGTATTTTGCGCCTGAGGGGTTCTTCGCTACGCATCTTGGACGGTTTCAGCATTTAAAATTTACTGGTAAATTGGTGCGGGGGAGATTTTGGCAAAGGTGATCAAACGAAACAAAATATTCTCCATTGGTTTTTAACAGAGTATCTTTATCAATCTTAAATTAAACACTCTATGAATGGTAAGGGATCATCGTAGTTTCGGTATTTTATGGATTTTACAGTAGCCTATTATGGCATTGTCTATCATCTTTGTTATGCTGGAGTTCCACGCTGCCAGATTTATATACATCTTCAGGTTGTTTTTTCGTGTGATTAAAGCGATTTTTTCCATATGTAAGAAAAAACTTTTTCTGGGTTATACCAGAAGTATGTGAACAAGAACATGAAGAAGGGGCCTTTAATTATTCTTATATGTTTTTGTAACAATACATTTTTATATATCGCTACATTTTTATCTAAAAGAAAAAGAGGAACCATGCATGAAAACCTTCATGATAATTAAGGATCCTAAAGTTGCGAAGCTCTTCGCGGATGAAACCCGAAGAGAGATTCTTCATAATTTGAGGCGGCGAGAGATGACTGCTTGTCAGCTCGCTAGAATGCTCAATAAGAATGTTTCTTCCATATCATATCATTTATCCGCATTGGAGAAGGCTGGTCTGATAGAGCAGACTCGAACAGTGGTAAAGGGAAATCTTGTTGAAAGGTATTATCAGGCTACTGCTCAGAAATTCATAATCTCATATACTCTAAGTGAGGGGGTAATCCCTGGCTCCGAAGATATTTCAAAGTGGAATAAAGAGATCTGCAGAATAGCGGCTGAAAACCTAGGGATATTCGGCTTCAAAACATGTGAGGAGAGGAGAGATAAGATTAAGCGCTTAATTGAGAAATATGCTTCACTAGAAAGGATGACTTTGGAGCATCTGATTTCAAAACAGAAAGATTCTGCAAAAATCATTAAGCCTGCTATGAGCCTTCTGCTATCCCTCCTAACAAACGCGCTCTTACTTAAAAATCCGAATTATCTTCAGGTCATGGAGGAGCTCTGTAAGGAAATTGGAATAAAAGAGGGGGCGGTGGAGAAGTAGATGGCTTTAATAAGCAAGCTTGCCAAGTATATATTCCAAAGATGGTATCTACTAGCTCTCACAATACTCTTCACATCGTTAACCACCTATGTAAACATCTATATCCCCCAATTGGGTGGGCAAGTTATAAAGAATATAATCGAAGTCGGGGATTTCAACACGCTGATGTGGCTGGTAATCCAAATAATAGGCTTAACCGGCGCATTAGGCATCCTATCATTTGTTTCCAGATATGTGAATGGATACTTCTCACAGAAGATCGTTTATGAAGTAAGAAATGATGCGTTCAAATCCATACAGAGGCAGTCTCTTGCATTTTTTGACAGAATAAACCCAGGGCAGCTGATATCGCGGACAACGACTGACACTGAAAGAATAGGGCGATTCCTAGGTTTCCAGTTCAGAATGCTTGTGGAAACCGCTTTTCTTCTCACCGGAGTTATTGCTTCCATGGTTATAATTGATTGGGAGCTCACCATTCTTTCATTCCTAGTTGTCTCACTTATCTTTGTAAACTTCTCATTGTTCGGAAAGAAGATTAGACCTGTTATAAGCAGGTCTCGCGAATACTTTGCAAATCTAACATCCGTACTCTGGGAGAACATTTCTGGAATAAGAGTTGTCCGAGCTTTCGCAATGGAGAATCAAGAAAGAAAGAAGTTTGAGAAGCCTAACAGAGCCTACTACGAGGAGATGCTGAAAGCCACAAGCCTGAGAGCAACATTTCTTCCGCTAACGGGTCTAATAAGCGGCTTCGTAACAGTCCTAGTCTACTGGCTAGGTGGCATGAGAGTTATAGAAGGTAGAATAGGGATAGACATGCTCTACGTCTTCAGCAGCTACATCTCAATGTTAATAAGACCCATGGCGATGATGGGTATGATATGGACCGGTTACCAGCGTATGGCGGCCGCAGGCGAAAGAGTCTTCCAAATAATTGAGGCCGAACCTGAAGTCAAAGATAAGCCGAATGCAATTGAGCTAAAAAATGTGAAGGGACATATAAAATTTGAAAATGTATACTTTGGATATGACAAGAACAGACCCGTTCTAAAGAACTTTAACCTTGAAATTAAACCCGGACAGACTGTTGCGCTACTTGGACCTACCGGATCAGGTAAGAGTACTGTTATACATCTTTTAATGCGGTTTTACGATGTTACATCAGGCAGAATACTCATCGATGGACATGACATAAGAGACGTGAAGCTGAGATCATTAAGAAAGCATATAGGCATAGTTTCCCAAGAGATCTTCCTATTTAATAGAACTGTTAAGGAGAACATATCCTTTGGAAAACCGAATGCCTCAATGGATGACATCATAAGGGTCGCTAAAATCGCGCAGGCGCATGGCTTCATAGTGAAGCTGCCTAAAGGCTATGATACCGTTATTGGCGAAAGGGGAATAAGCCTTTCAGGAGGTCAGAGGCAGAGAATAGCCATAGCCAGAGCCTTGCTTCTGAATCCTAAGATTCTAATCCTTGACGATTCAACCTCCAGTGTTGACGTAGATACTGAATACGAAATTCAGAAGGCGCTAAGCGCCCTACTCAAGGATAGAACAACCTTAGTAATCACGCAACGCATATCCACGATAAGAAACGCTGATAGAATAGTTGTTATGGATAACGGTGAAATCATAGAAGAAGGCGACCATGAAACCTTAATGGCGAAAAAAGGCGCCTACTATAGGCTTTACCAGACGCTTTATGAGGCTCAAAAGGAGATTCTTGAAGCTATGGATGCACGTCAAAAGATTCTTGCGGAGAAATCCGTCATACAGCAACGTGATGGAGGTGAATAAGCATGAAATGGCACTTCCATTATCATTTAGAAGAACGAGACGTTGAAAGAAAAATGCCCACTAGGGAAATATTTGCTAGACTGCTGAGATACCTAAAACCGCATAAGAAATGGATTGCAACAATAATATTCGCAGTTATAGTCACGTCGATCACTGGGATTGCAAGCCCATATATCTTGGGCAGAGAAATAGTATCCAAATACATATTGCGAGGAGATCTTCAAGGTCTCCAAATAATAATACTTGTTTTCATCGGGATTCAAATCTCCAACTGGGCTGCCAACACCGTGCGCACCTACGGCTTAGGGAAGATCGGACAGAATCTACTACTAAGGATGAGGGCAGACCTCTTCTCACACTTACAGGAGCTTTCTTTCAGCTTCTTCGACCATTCAGACAGCGGCGACATTATTTCCAGGGTTACAAACGACACTGACGCCATAGGTGAGGCTTTCACCTCAGGCTTAGTTCAAGTTGCAAGTGATATTCTAAGCCTCTTTATGATAGTGATTGTAATGTTCAGCATCAATGTTCAATTAAGCCTCGCATCCCTCATAGTTGTACCACTTATAGTTGCCATAGCCTTTCTATTTAACTCCAAATTTAGATCAGCGTATCAGACGCAGAGGACAAGAATTTCAAAAATAACCTCTAAACTTCAAGAAGGCATATCAGGTATAAGAGAAATCCAATCCTTCACAAGAGAAAGAGACACTGTGGAAGAGTTCAGAAGGTCAAACCTCGAAAACTTTCAGGCGAACCTTCAGGCAACAAAGGTTTGGGGATCATTCTTTTCAATCATCCAGCTAGTACAGGCGATTGGAACGGGAATAGTCATCATATACGGCGGATGGCTTGCCTTTAACGGATTATTAGGGCCAACTGAAGACGCAGTTGGAACCCTAATTACATTTACAATGTACGTTGGCATGTTCTTTGGCCCCATATTCGACCTGATAAACTTCTATAATACCACTCAATCCTCGCTTGTAGCAGCTGAAAGAATCTTTGAGATACTTGATATTGAACCAGAGATAAGAGACAGTGAAGACGCAGTTGAAATACCTAAAATAAATGGTGAAATAGAATTTATCGATGTAACTTTCGGATACGATTCCAAACATCCGGTTCTACATAATATAAGCTTCCATGTTAAACCTAAAGAGACCATAGCACTTGTAGGTCCAACAGGAGCCGGAAAGAGCACGATAATAAAGCTGCTATGTAGATTTTATGATCCTCAGTCAGGCAAAATTCTAATCGACGGCTACGACATAAAAAAGATTAAGCAAAGGTCGCTTCGCAGGCGGATGGGCATCGTTCTCCAAGAATCGTTCCTCTTTTCAGGCACAATCATGGACAATATAAAGTATGGAAAGCCGGATGCAACCGATGAGGAGGCCATAGCCGCAGCGAAGCTTGTAGGCGCCCATCAATTCATAGAAAAGCTCCCGGATGGATACAACACTAAGATAGGGGAACGGGGAGCCGGCTTATCTGTGGGACAGAAGCAACTGATATCTTTCGCACGTGCCCTACTCAGAAATCCTTCTATTCTAATCTTAGACGAGGCTACATCAAGCATAGACCCCTACACGGACCTTCTCATAAGAAAAGCTATGAGGGTTTTGCTTAAAGACAGAACTTCAATAATAATCGCGCATAGACTCTCAACAGTTAGAGACGCTGACCGAATATTAGTCATAGATGAGGGGAGAATAGTGGAAGAAGGCAGTCACGAAGAGCTCATGAAGAAGGGTGGACTATATAGTCACCTATATGAAATGCAATTCAAAGAGCCTGAGAAGATGGAAACCCTCCCCGCTCCAACGGTAAGAAGAGAAAAATAAAGCTAGAAAATAACGTGATCGCGAAGGGAAGCTCTATAGGGAAAAAGATGAACCTTATTTTTATCGATCTAGATCAGTCTCAACACCCTTAATTATTTATTATCCACATGACTAACATTATGTTTTCAGTTAAAAATGTGTGAGGGAGCAAGGGCTTGACTGAGGTTAGAATAGGGATGATTGGCGCTGGAAGCATCGCTTGGTCTGCAACTTTAATACGCGATCTCTCTTTAATGGAAGGGTTGCGGGGCAGCACCGTTGTTCTCATGGACATAAATAGGGAACGCTTGGATCTAATTTACAAATTTGCGAGAAGATATGCTTCAGAGGTTAAATCAGATCTAAAGTTTAAAAGAACCATGGATTTACGGAAAGCTGTTAGAGACGCTGATTTTGTAATAAACACTGCTATGGCGGGGGGACACCGCTACTATGAGAAGATGCGGGCAGTTTCAGAGGAGCATGGTTATTACAGAGGCATTAACAGCGTTGAATGGAACATGGTCTCAGATTATCATACTATTTGGGGTTATTATCAACTCAAGCTTATGATGGAAATTGCGAAAACTATTGAAGATCTAAGTCCTAACGCATGGTTACTTCTACTCGCAAATCCTGTTTTCGAGGGTACAACCCTTCTCTCCAGAGAAACAAAAGTTAAGGTAATAGGGTTATGTCATGGTCATCTGGGATGTAAGGAAATAGCTGAAGTTTTAGGATTGGACCTCAAGGATGTGGAATTTGAGGCCATAGGGTTTAATCATGTAATCTGGTTAACGAAGTTTCTCTATAAGGGTGAAGACGCCTATCCGCTTCTGGACGAATGGATAGAAAAGGATGCGGAAAAGTACTGGAGAAGATGGCGGAGAAAACAGAAAACGCCGTTCGACATACAGATGTCTCCCGCGGCAATAGACATGTACAAGAGATACGGTTTATTCCCGGTAGGGGACTCGGTGAGAGGTGGAACATGGAAGTATCACTGGAATCTGAGAACTAAAAGAAAATGGTTCGGTCCAACTGGAGGCCCAGATTCCGAGATCGGTTGGAAGATTTACCTCGAGAGCCATGAAAAAATACTCAATCACATTATCAAAGCCATAAACGACCTTAAAACTCCGTTAACAAGCCTTCTGCCACCGAAAATGAGCCAAGAATCGGTTGTACCAATTATCAATTCTATAGCGAACGATGAGAAGGGATTGTATCAAGTGAACGTTCTTAATCAAGGAGCAATTAGCGGTATCCCAGACGATGTGGCAGTTGAACTCCCAGCCGAAGTAGATAGAAAGGGGGTGCATAGAATCAAGGTAGGAGATCTGCCGACCCGCATTCGGAAATACGTTATATACCCAAGGATGATGAGGATGGAGTGGGCGTTAGAGGCCTTCCTGAAAGGCGGCAGAGAATCGCTCTTCGATTGGCTGATAGTTGACCCTAGAACAAAATTCACAAAACAGGTTGAGCTGGTGATAGACGCTCTGCTGTCAATTCCAGAAAATAAGGAGATGGCTGAACACTTTAAGTGAAGGCCCCCTTTTCCAGTCAAAAACCAGTCTGGAATTAAAGCAAGCTTAGTTAGCTTATCGAAGTATTGCCTTTAAATTGTCTATGCACCGTTTTACACATTCCAACGGCGGATAAGGATATGCTTCCTGCTCGATTATATACCACTCTGTACCGCCGATCGTTCTGCAGAGATCTAGGAACTCTTTCCATCGCATTTTTCCCTCCCCTATAAGAACCCCCTCATTCTCTGGAGCATATTCTTTTAAATGTACGGTTATAGCTCTGCCTGGATACCGCCTAATAATCTCCAGTATGCCCTCTGAGCTCACTCCACCATGCATGGCATTTCCAGTGTCCAACTGCATTATGACCTCCGGCTTGGCTGCGTCGAAGAAAATGTACCATGGTATCTCCCCGTTTATCGGCTGAAACTCAAATGAATGATTATGATATCCTACATGCATCCCCTCAGTTTTCAATTTATCTGCAATTTCATTAATTTGTTCAGCAGCTTTGAGCCAGGCAACTTTAGAAGCCATCTTTTCCATTGGAAGGAATGGCACTATAAGAAATTTGTTGCCTAATTTCCGATTGAACTTAACAGTTTCCTCTAATTTGTCACCTAACAACTTATCTATGCCTATATGTGATCCCGCCACTTCAAGCCCGAAATCCTCAAGCATCCTTCTTAACTCCTCAGCTGTTCGACCATAATATCCGGCGAATTCAACACCCTCGTAACCCATTTCCGCTATGGTCTTGAGAGTTCCCTCCAAATCGCGGGCACATTCTTCGCGAACAGACCAGAGCTGAAGAGCAATTTTTATTCTAACCATCCCCTGCACCCATAATGGTTTTCCACGTTAGATTACTGTATTTGATAAGATTAATATCGTTTACCTTTGAGACCCCATTGAACATTATAATGATCCGATAAGAGTGCTTCTGAAAAGAATTAAAAATTAAATAGCGGATGTTATTAATTGTAGTCTTAAAGGTCATAGGTGACTTTGCTATGGGTGAGGTTTTAAATTTTGGTGTGATTGGTGTCGGCGTCATAGGCAGCTCTCATCTACAGGCTCTTATGAAACAGAAAAACGCCAAAGTTACGGCGATAGCCGATATAAAGGAAGAAGTGCTCAAAGCCGTAGCCGAAAAATTCGGAGTTAAAAAATGCTTCAAAGATTACCGCGATCTTCTTGCATTAAATGAGTTAGATGCAGTTGTTGTTTCAACGCCTCCATTTAATCACGCTGAGATAACATGTGACGCGGCTGAGGCTGGAAAGCATGTTTTATGTGAGAAGCCTATGGCTATGAACTCTAAGGAGGCGGCTAGAATGGTTAAGGCATGTAATAAGGCCGGCGTGAAGCTTGGCATCTGTAGCTCAAGGTTTAAATTAACCCCGCCGGCCGAAATGGCCAAGCAGTATATTACAGAGGGAAAGGTTGGTAGGGTGTATTACGCTAGGTTTACTTCTATCCGTAGGAGAGGACGCCCAGGTATAGACATATTGAAAGGGTCTAAATGGTTTTTAGATTCATCTAAGGCTGGAGGAGGCGCATTAATCGATATCGGCTGTTACGATATAGATCTCGCACTATATTTTTTGGGTGACCCACAACCGCTTTCAGTAAGTGCGATGACCTTTAAGGGCGTTGGTAGACAGCTAAAATTGAAGGTGAAATATGATGTAGAGGAGCATTCATCAGCATTCGTCAGATTCAAAGATGGATCCGTAGTTTCCTTTGAGACCGCTTGGGCAGCAAATGTAACACCCTATCGGGAGATTCTAATATTCGGCTCTAAGGGTGGGCTGAAGCTTAATCCATTCACATATTTCACTGAAAAGGGCGGTAGAGGTATGGCCCTATCTTACGATTTGGGGGTTGACTGGAACGCAATTCAAAATCTTTTGGTTGAAGATTTTATTAAAGCATGCTTAGAAGATGGGCTGCCGAAAACCGCTGGTGAAACCGGCTTAAAGATTATGCAGATAATTGATATGGCGTATAAGTCGGCTAAAATTCATAGGGAAGTAAGGATAGATGAAATGTAAGCCGCTATTTTCCAAAAGTATGTTAATATAAATATCTCTGTCTTTCACTTCTCTAGTATGTGACCCCTCTAAGTGCAAAGACACTATTTCTCATACCCACTATTATGATCACTGTGAAGAGCAAATAAAGCATTATAAATAGTAGATACCTGTAGGGTTTCTCCGGGGACAACCATTCTGGAGTATTCAATTTTAAGAACGGGATCATAAAGGCTACTTTATTAGAGTATTCTTCATATTTCTTCCCGTAGATCCTAAGTAGATTCCTTTCTTCCAAGCTTGCCAGAATTAAATATCCAAAGAGGAGGGCTATCCACGCGATCAATGAGATCGGCCTAAGAGATCTAATTGACACTCCAAGCGCTAGAAGAATCAATCCCAAATATTGTGGATGCCTAGTAACTCCATATATTCCATGAGTAAGCAGACCCCTACTCTTGCTTAAATTTACTAGCCACGTGGCGAATGCTACAAGAAAAATCACTGAACCAACTATTAAGAGAGATGAATCTAGAATTCCCCAACTAAATAGTGAGGGAAAAAGAGGGGTGTTCTCGGTTTTAATTGCGTAAGTCAACCAGAATAGACTTTCCCCCGGATGAAAGGGATCCGGGATGTCTTTGAGAACAATCCATGACCAGAATATGGTGGCGTAGGCGCCGACTGGAAGAAACATTACGAAAAATAATGGATTAAAGGTTATAGTT
>CAZGXE010000040.1:0-9988 GCA_964529605.1 uncultured Candidatus Bathyarchaeia archaeon
AAGACGTTCAGGTTTACATTAACTCCCGCCGAAGAGCTCATCTACCTCACATTACGACGTAGCTACATATAGCTTTTAAGTGAGATTCTATTTCAAGTCCTGCAGAAGCGATTGAATTCTACATCAGCTTGATTTGGGTCTCAGATGGAGTTTCACTTAATCTTCACTTCTTCTCCGTCGATAAGAATGATTCCGAAACGCTCCATCATCCTAAGCATGTCATCAATTCTTCTTCTAGATTCCGCGTTATCACCTAACGCTCTGTAAATCTCATCTTTCGAGGCTGATCCGCCGCGTTCCCTAAGAAAACTGTGAATACTATACTCATAAATTTCAGCCATAACAATCACACAATATAATAATTACACGTAACCAAGGGATAACTATTTCGCTTTCAGCGATTTTATTTTTTTAATTTCGAAATGAGCGAGCTCGAGTTTTTCCTTTTTTTCGGATGCAATTTAGCTTATGCTTTCGCTCAACATCATAATCGAAAGACTGTGCTCTATCCATAAAGGAAGCTTTAACTTATATCTCAGATGAAGCTAATATTTAATTAAATGGAGGTTCAATAGTTATGTTATCGCAAATACCTATAGATCTTAAGAAAATAAAGAAGGAGAACGTAGATAAGGAAATACTTAGGGTCGGGATCATAGCTGAATTAGACGCTGTAAACCTCTACGAGCAGATGGCGGCTATAACCGAAAATGAAAACATTAGAAAAGTTCTTTTGGATATAGCCAAAGAAGAGAAAACGCATGTTGGAGAATTCCAAGCACTCCTACTAAAAGAAGATGAAGAACAGAAGGAGGAGCTGGAGAAGGGCCGAGAAGAAATAGATGAGTTAACGGATTAAAAACAAGTTCACACCACAGTCATAAACAACTCAGATGTAGAAAAAACCTTCGCACAAACCTTTACATCCTTCATTTTTTATTTCTTAGATAATTAAGAACCTAAGGTGCCTGATTTCTAGCAAAAAGTTTTTAAGTAACATTTGCATACTACTATGCGATTCCCATATTTGGAGGGCGAAAAGTGAGGGATAATCGGGTACGGAGGAATCGTTACCTCCATAGCTACCACTAGCTTCAGAACTATAATTCTTCCCAACCATAAAATGGAATGTGGTCCCTCCAAAACTGTACAAGAACCATTTTTCTGTCTGAAAAATGTCCTATGCGGACATTTTTCATCAAAGCAGGAAAAAATTAGAGGTGTCTATAATGGTTAGAATGAGTGGAGCAAAAGCTCTAATTGAAGCCCTAAAAAGAGAGAATGTTAAGACCATATTCGGGATACCTGGAGGCGCAATGCTGCCAGTCTACGACGCCCTCTACGATTCGGATATAAGGCATATTCTGATGAGACATGAACAATGCGCTGCCCACGCAGCCGACGGATACGCGAGGGCTAGCGGTCGATTAGGAGTCTGTATGGCAACGTCCGGTCCAGGAGCAACAAATCTGGTTACTGGAATAGCAACCGCCTATATGGACTCCTCCCCAATAGTCGCCATAACAGGGCAGGTTCCAAGACCCCTTATAGGTAAGGATGCATTCCAAGAAACCGACATAATCGGCGTAACAACACCTATAACCAAATGCAACTTTCAAATTAGAAGCGCAGCTGAAATACCGAAGATTGTTAAAACAGCCTTCTACATTGCCTCAACAGGTAGACGCGGACCGGTTCTCATAGACCTGCCGAAGGACACTCAGATTGATGAGGCTGAAATGGATTTCGATGACAAGATCGAACTTAGAGGTTACCGATTAACTTATGATCCGCATCCACTGCAGGTTGAAAAGGCCGTACAAATGTTAATTCAAGCCGAACGACCGATAATAATTGCTGGCGGAGGAGTTATAGCTTCAAACGCATGCTTCGATCTTATTGCTTTAGCCGAAACTCTGCTTGCACCTGTAGCAACAACCTTGATGGGTAAGGGAGCTATACCTGAGAACCATCCGTTATCGATCGGTCCAATCGGGATGCATGGAACTTTCGCATCTAACCATCTAATTCCTGAGGCAGACGTTCTATTAGCCGTTGGCATGAGATTCTCCGACAGAACCACCGGCGACATTAAAACCTTCTGTCCGGACGGAAAGATAATTCACATAGACATAGACTCATCAGAGATAGGTAAGAATCTCCGACCGCACATTCCAATAGTTGCGGACGCAAAGAGAGCATTACAGGCAATACATAAGCGTCTAATCGAGAAGTTCAAGAGAAAAGAAAGATCCATATGGCTCAATAGGATGCGGGAGCTAAAAAAGATGCAAAATGAAATGATTAAACCTGACGGCGACGGCGTCAAACCGCCAGCTTTAATGAAAGCGATTAGACAGATTCTCCCTAACGATGCGATTATAACAACTGAAGTCGGTCAAAACCAAATGTGGGCTGCATTATACCTAAAAATCTACAAGCCGAGAACATTCATAAGCTCCGGAGGACTAGGAACCATGGGATTCGGCTTCCCAGCAGCAATAGGCGCAAAAGCAGCCTGCCCAAACGTTCCCGTCGTAGATATAGCTGGTGATGGAAGCTTCCTAATGACCGAGCAAGATCTTGCATCATCAGTTGCAGGAAACATACCTGTTGTAGTAGTGATCCTAAACAACTCTATGCTGGGCATGGTTGCTCAATGGCAAAGGCTCTTCTATAGCAGACGCTACTCAGAAGTTCAGCTTAAGGGCATACCAGATTTCGTTAAACTAGCTGAAGCTTTTGGCGCACAAGGCTTCCGCGTTCAGTCACTGGGTGAATTCAAAAAAGCTTTCAAGACAGCCATAAATAGTGATGTGACAACAGTTATAGATGTAATAATATCTCCGGAGGAGAATGTGTTTCCAATGGTTCCACCTGGCCGTGGAATTAAAGAAATAATATCGGGTTGATGATTCATGGAGAAGGAAGAAAAACTTTACATGATTTCCACAATTGTGGAACATAAGCCTGGAGTACTATACAGCGTCTCAAACATGTTTAGGAGAAGGGGGTTTAACATAGAAAGCATATCCGTCGGCGAGTCTGAGCAGCCGGATCTAGCAAGAATGACGATAACAATAAAAGGTAATGAAACTGTAGTTGAACAGGTTGTTAAACAATTGAAAAAGCTCATAAGCGTCATTAAGGTGAGCATACTCAACCCGGAAAACACTGTCTCAAGGGAGCTAGCGCTCGTAAAGGTTAATACACCAAACGCTAGAGCCAGATCAGATGTAATAAATTATACGGAGATTTTTAAGGGCCACGTTGTCGATGTAGCTCATGAATCATTAATAATAGAGATAACTGGTGACACCGATAAAATAAACGCTTTCATAGAGCTAATGAAACCATTCGGCATAAAGGAGATCGCTAGAACTGGCGTAACCGCCCTCCACAGGGGGATGAAATCCGTAAGAATGGAATAATAAGAATGGATAGGTGAAAGTGTAAAATGGTTAAGGTATATTTCGATAAGGATGCGAGCCTCCAGATACTTAAGGACAAAACCATAACCGTGATTGGGTACGGAAGCCAGGGACACGCTCAAGCCCAAAACATGCGGGACTCAGGTCTAAAAGTAATCATTGGCCTTAGACCAGAAGGCAAATCATGGAAGAGGGCTAAGGAAGATGGATTTGAAGTTTATCCGATCCCAGAGGCTGCTGAGAAAGGAGATGTAATCTTCATGCTGATCCCAGACATGGTTCAGCTCTCCGTATACAAGAAGCATGTGGAGCCGCATCTATCCGAGGGGAAAATATTAGATTTTGCACATGGATTTAACATACATTTCAGACAAATAATTCCGCCCAAAAATATTGATGTAATTATGGTTGCACCCAAAAGTCCGGGGCTTAGATTGCGTGAAACCTATCTAAGCGGCTTCGGCGTTCCAGCATTAATAGCCGTCTACCAAGATTACTCCGGTAAGGCTAAGGAAAGCGCTCTTGCAATCGCCAAAGCCCTAGGTTGCACAAGAGCAGGAGTTATTGAAACAACCTTCAAGGATGAGACTGAAAGCGACCTGATTGGCGAACAAACAGTTTTAGTCGGCGGCCTCATCGAACTGATAAAGAAGGGCTTCGAAGTTCTTGTCGAATGCGGTTACCCGCCTGAACTCGCATATTTCGAAGCATGCAATGAAGCTAAGCTAATAATGGACCTAATCTATCAAAAGGGCATAACAGGGATGCTTAAGGCCGTCTCGGATACAGCCAAATACGGCGGCTTAACAGTTGGACCTAAAGTTATAGATAAGCATGTAAAAGAGAACATGCTCAAGGCTGCTAAAGAAGTTCAAAGCGGAAAATTCGCAGAAGAATGGATAGCTGAGCATAAATCTGGGGAGAAAAAACTTAAAGCTCTTATGAAAGAAATTGAAAAGCATCCGCTTGAGAAAGTCGGCGCATTCATCCGCAAAATGTCGGGGCTCGAAAAATAATAATTTTCTAACGGGGACAAAAAGGCCTTGAGCGGCATGACAATATCAGAGAAAATCCTAGCCGCATCATCCGAAAGAGATCATGTTAAGCCCGGTGAAATAGTAGAGGCAAAAGTCGACATGGCAATGGTGAATGAGATAACTGGTCCCTTAGCCATAAGAACATTTAAGCGCATAGGTTTAAAGAAGGTGTGGGATAACCAGCGCATAGTCCTAGTTTTAGACCATCAGGTTCCAGCAGATTCAGTTAAATCAGCTGAACTGCATAAAATCATGAGAGAGTTTGCAAGAGAGCAGGGTATACAGTTTCTTTATGATATCGGCGACGGAGGAATATGCCATCAAGTTATGGTCGAGAGAGGGCACGTTAGGCCGGGAGAGCTCATAGTTGGCGCAGACTCCCACACATGCACATACGGCGCTCTAGGGGCATTCGCAACAGGCATAGGCTCAACAGAAATGGCAGCCGTGTTCATGTCCGGTAAGCTATGGTTCAGAGTCCCAGAGTCAATCAGAGTGAAAATAGATGGTTCGCTACCACCAATGGTTCTGCCAAAAGACGTTATATTGAAAATTATTGGAATCCTCAGGGCTGATGGAGCAACCTATAAAGCTGTGGAATTCTCTGGATCAACCGTTAAATCAATGAGCGTTAATGAGCGGCTGACCCTCTGCAATATGACGGTTGAAATGGGAGCTAAAACAGGCATAATAGAACCAGACGAGAGGACGCTTCAGTACGTAAAAAAGCGAACAAACAGGCAGTTTAAAGTCTTCAGAAGCGACCCAGACGCGGAATATGAGAAAACCATGAAATTCAACATTGATGATCTTGAACCCATGATTGCATGCCCCCACTCAGTTGATAATGTTAAACCGGTTAAGATGGTGGAGGATGTGGAGATTAATCAAGCATTCCTAGGCTCATGCACAAACGGCCGTCTGGAAGATTTAGAGCTCGCGGCCCAAATATTAAAGGGTCGACATGTAAAGAAGGGTGTCAGAATGCTTGTCACACCAGCCTCATCGCAGATTTATCTCCAAGCACTGCAGAATGGGCTTCTAGAGATCTTTATTAGGGCGGGAGCCTGCGTTTGCAATCCAACATGCGGAGCCTGCTTCGGGGGCCACATGGGTTTGCTCGCGGCTGATGAGGTTTGCATAAGCTCTTCAAACAGAAACTTTGTTGGAAGAATGGGCAGTCCAGAGGCTGAAATATATTTGGCTTCTCCCGCAACTGTTGCAGCATCCGCTGTAACCGGTAAAATAACTGATCCGAGAAGGTTTCTGGAGGGTGAGTCATGAAGATTTCTGGAAAAGCCGTTTTATTCGGTGATAACGTGAACACCGATGTTATAATCCCTAGCAAATATTTAACATCACTCGATCCAGAGGAGCTGGCTAAACATGCCATGGAGGGGATAGATCCAAGCTTTCCGAGGAAAGCTAAAAATGGCGTAATAATCGTAGCTGGCAGAAACTTCGGCTGCGGCTCAAGTCGTGAGCAAGCGCCTATAGCGCTCAAGTATGCTGGAACAAAATGTATACTGGCCGAATCGTTCGCACGCATTTTCTATAGGAATGCGATAAACATAGGATTACCGGTTCTTGAGGCTCCTAAAATCGTAGAAAACATTAAAGAAGGCGATATGCTAACTGTTTTCCTTGAAGAAGGAAAAATCTTAAATGAAGCGGAAAATAGGGTTATAAAAGCAAACAGGCTCCCGAATTTTATTTTGGAGATTATCAGGGATGGAGGTTTAATTGAGCATTTAATAAAAGTTATGAGGGGTAGAAAAGTTGAAGTATAAAATCGCCCTGATACCGGGGGATGGAATAGGCCCCGAATTAACTGAGACAACAATGCATGTTTTAAATGCTGTCCAGAAAAAGTTCAGCTTAAACCTAGAGTTTATTGAATTAGAAGCTGGAGACGCATGTTATGAGAAGCTGGGGACAGCCCTGCCTGAGGAAACCATAGAAGCCATACGTAACTCGCATGTATGCCTGAAGGGGCCTGTTGGCGAAACAGCCGCCGACGTAATAGTTAAACTCCGAATGATGTTTGATTTATACGCTAACATCCGTCCAATAAAATCCTACCCAAATGTTCCTTGCTTGAGAAATGACATAGACTTAGTGTTTGTGAGAGAAAATACTGAAGACCTATATAAGGGCTTCGAATTTAAGCTTAACAGTGATACAGCTGTTGGGCTTAGAGTTATAACACGGAGGGGATGTGAGCGCATAGCTAGAAAAGCCTTCGAAATAGCCATGAGAAGAAACAAGAAAAGAAGGGTAACCGCAATTCACAAGTCAAATGTTATGCGCATGACATGCGGCCTATTCGCGGAAGTATGCCGTAAAATAGCGAAGGAATACCCAGACATAAGATTTGATGAACAGTACGTTGATGCAGCCTCGATGAGGCTGATAAAGGAGCCTCAGAGATTTGATGTAATTGTGACAACAAATATGTTCGGTGATATCCTTTCGGATGAAGCCGCCCAGCTAATTGGAGGATTAGGAATGGCCCCAGGCGGAAACATAGGCGATAACTTCGCAATATTTGAGCCGATCCACGGCTCAGCGCCCACAAGAGTTGGCAAACATAATGCAATTCCATGCTCAATGATACTTGCAGCCAAGATGATGCTTGATTGGCTCGGTGGGAAATACGGTGATCAAGCATGTCTAAGGGCCGCTAAGGCAATTGAGGATGGAATGATTTCGACATTAAAGAAGGGTCTTTCAGTTCCAGATTTAGGTGGAAAACTGAAAACTGTGGAGATGGGTAAAGCAATAGCCAATGAGATCATGCGGCTAAAAATCTAATCAAATCGCCCTTGAGGAGGAGAATAGTTTGAACCCTGAGTATATAAGAATATTTGATACGACTCTTCGGGATGGAGAGCAGACCCCTGGAGTATCCCTAACCCCGGAGGAAAAGATGGAGATTGCTCTTCAACTCGATAAATTAGGTGTAGACGTGATCGAAGCTGGTTTTCCATCGGCCTCTAAAGGCGAACAGAAGGCTCTAAGAGATATTGTGAAAGCCGGTTTAAGAGCTGATGTCTGCGCATTGGCTCGAGCGTTAAGAAGCGATATTGACTCAGCTCTCCAATGTGACGTTAAATATGTCCACACATTTATTTCGACATCTGAAGTGCAGATGAAATATGCCCTAAACGTGACTCCCGAGCGGGTTATAGAAGCCACGATGAATTCAGTCGGATACATTAAGGATCACGGCGCCATTTGCGAGTTTTCGCCAATGGATGCGACAAGAACAGACATGAAGTTCCTAAAGAAAGTCTGTAAAGCAGCTGAGGACGCTGGAGCAGACTACATAAACATACCGGACACAGTCGGCATAATGACGCCTAAATCCATGGGAAAAATGATCCGGGAGCTTAAGGAAGTTTTAAAAGTACCCCTAAGTGTTCACTGTCACAATGATTTCGGCCTAGCTGTCGCAAATTCGCTTGCTGGAGTCGAGAATGGAGCAACGCAGGTTCATGTAACAGTTAATGGTTTGGGTGAGAGGGCTGGTAACGCGGCTCTAGAAGAGGTTGTCGTAGGGCTTCATTTACTCTATAACAAAAAAACAGGCATAAATACTAAACTCATTTACGAAACCTCAAAGCTTGTTTCACGATTGACCGGCATTAATATTCAGCCTAATAAGGCTGTTGTCGGCGAAAACGCATTCGCTCATGAATCGGGCATACATACAAAAGGCGTCGTCATCAAACCTCTAACATTTGAGCCATTCAGCCCGGATCTAGTCGGTAGAAAAAGAAGACTCATCGCTGGAAAGCACGCTGGCAGACATGGAATTAAGGCAGAGCTTGAAGAAGCCGGATTCCACTCAAATGAGAAGCAGCTGAAAGAGATTGTTGCCCGCGTCAAAGAGCTAGGCGATAAGGGAAAAACCGTCACAGACGCAGACTTATTTGCAATCGCCAGAGCTGTTATGGGAGCAACATTTGAAGAAAAGATAGTTGAGTTAAGCGATCTAGCGGTTGTTACAGGCATAAGAGTTATTCCAACAGCCTCAGTTAAGCTAATCATGGATGGAAAGGAGTATATTGCGGCTGAAACAGGTGTTGGACCGGTTGACGCCGCAATCAAAGCCATCCAGAAAATCACAAACAACCTAGCCAACGTTAGATTAACCGAATACAGACTTGAAGCCCTAACAGGGGGCTCAGATGCCGTAGCCGAAGTCATAATAAAAGTTGAAGATAAAGATGGGAATATAGTTTCAGCACGGGGCGCAAGAGAAGACATTGTCATGGCAAGCGTAGAAGCTATGATAAACGGCATAAACAAGATTCTTCAAAAAAGGCTTAAAAGCAACCAAACTTAACTAATTCCGTCTTTATCTACTTTTGGCAAAAACTAAATTGCTCGAATACAATTTATAATATGAGGCTGGAGGCAAACTTATTGAGTGAAGATGTTGAAGAATTGAAAGAGGTTCTCAACGTTGTATCAACTCAAATTCCGACACTAATAAAGAGAATAGTTTCCAGCATCTTCTCAGAGGAAGCAGGTAGGTAAATGGGTAAAGCGGCTGGAGCATTCTATAAAAAGTCTCATTGAGGCAGGTGTTCCTGAGCAGACGGCTATAAAAATGACTGAAAACTACATATCCGTTTTCACAAATCTCGGAGACCTTCTGAAGAAGGTTAAATTCGGAAAAGAATCGGAGAAGGAAAAATAGAAGAGTGTTGAAGATTAAAGGTTCCTTATATCTAATTTTCACCCCTTTTTATAGTTTTATACTTCTGACAGTTCTTGCGGTTAAGCTACTGTGGATATGGTTAACACTTGCTTGGAAAATTCATAAAGTTAGAAAACATTTTGAGAAAGAACTTATGGAATATGGTATATCGAAAAACGATGCGAAGAGAATAAGTGCCCAATATACTATGCTCAAAGATGATCTAAAGAGAGTTTTTCAGGAAGTTGCAATTTAGCAAATGAAAGCAGTCTCTAAAGCCGGTATCTAAGCATGTTTATCTACTCCAGTAATAAGATTTCTTAGCCTACGCATCCATTAATAGGCTATTTATCATTAACTCTAAATATTTCTTCAATAATGTTTATGAAAGCATTCTAAGGAGCGCGGAAACGTAATGATTAAGGAAAAAGAGGGAGACACCCTACTTTAGAAGAAGACTTAAGCCAATAGAGGTTAAAACTTCAAAGAAGATTTCCGAATTGCTTGCTGAGATGGCTATGACCGGTTTTCAGGGAAGAAATCTAGGTGAAGTTGTTGAAGTTTGGAAGGAAATGCTCAAAGATAACGTGACTATATTCTTTGGTTATGCTGGTTTAATGAGCACAACGGGACAATGGAAGATTGTTAACTGGCTTATTGAAAACCGCTTCATAGATGTGATAGTTTCAACAGGAGCAAACATTTCAGAGGACATCCTGGAGGCTATGGGAGGCACTTACTGGCAGGGACATTATCTGATTGATGATGAGGATCTCTCAAGACATAGTTTTCCTCCTTTTTTCAAGCCGCTT
>CAZGXE010000041.1:0-9787 GCA_964529605.1 uncultured Candidatus Bathyarchaeia archaeon
CCATACTTTATTGTTGCCGGCTTGATTCCTTTCTTCTCAATGACTTCAATCGCCTTGTTAAGTAAATCGGATATTCCCTTTCCCTTTATTGCTACTGTTGGAACAACAGGCACCCCGAGAATCTCTTCAAGTTTTTTATGATCCACTTTTATTCCTTTCCTTTCAGCCATGTCAATCTGATTTAGAGCTATGACCATAGGTGTTTCGAGCTCTATCAGCTGTAAGGTGAAGAAGAGGTTTCTCTCAAGAATTGAGGCGTCTACAACATTTATGACTAAATCAGGCTTCTCTGTGGCAATATATTCCCTAGAAATCAACTCTTCAATCGAGAATGTTGAGAGGGAATAGATGCCTGGTAAATCGATAACATCTATATAATAGCCCTTAAAGTGAAGTGTTCCCTCAGCTCTTTCAACAGTTTTCCCAGGCCAGTTTCCAATATGCTGATGTAAACCAGTTAGCTGATTGAATATTACAGATTTCCCAACGTTCGCGTTTCCAGCTAAAGCTATTTTAAGCCTCTTTTCCGTCACCTTTGAACCTCCACAAGAATCCTTTCAGCCATCCCCCGGCCAAGCGCAAGCCTATAACCTCTAACAAGAATTTCAATAGGTCCATGAAATGGCGCCGACTTAATCACCGTCACCTTTGTACCGGGTGTTAAACCCATATCCACAAGCCTCTTCTGAAAGCCCCGTCCCCAACATCTTCTACGTCCAAAGCCGGCTCCAGCCTTTATTGACGCAATTTTCCCACTTTCTCCCTCTTTCAATGCTGTTAATGGCAATTTCATTCATGCTTCCTCCTATAGCTTCATTATTTGTGAGGCTTCCGAACCATTATGAGAGAAGCCATACCACGGCTTAGAGCATGAATTTCTCCATCGATTTTAATTGTTATTGGACCGCTTAAGGGAGCTCTATTAACAACTTCAACATTTTTCTGGGGTTTTATTCCAATCTTATTAAGATACTGCAGAAACTCAGCTTTTTCGTCAATTATTTTTGCAATAATGATTCTTTCCCCAACCTTACATCCAACCAGAGGCTGTGGCTTCTCCTCAAAAATCCTGCCATGCTCTGTTGGGATGGGATTCCCATGAGGACATGTTCTAGGATTATTCAAAACCTGCTCAATCTTTTTGGCAACATCTTCATTTATCCAATGCTCAAGCTTGCAAGCGATTGCATGAGATTTGTCCCACTCAATATTGAGGAGATCCGTTAAAAACCGCTCCAGAAGCCTATGTCTTCTAATGACACTTAAGGCTATTCGACGTCCCCTCTCGGTTAATTGAACACCTTTGTAGGGTTTATGAAGCACAAGAAGCTCTTTCTCAAGCCGCTCAACAGTATTAGTTACGGTTCCAGGCGCAACGTTCATTAACCTAACAATATCGCTTGTTCTGGCAACGCCGCCGCGTTCCTGAAGCCTATAAATGGTTTCGAGATGCTCTTCAATTATGTCGGATACTTTTGCCGGCAACCTGAATGCCTTCTACGAATGAACTAAAAAATAATTACGAGCAATCGATTTAAGCCTTCCGAAGACCGGATTAAGACTCTATGGTGCCATTACAGCAACTTTAATTTGTTTGACACCTTTCTTCGCTGTTAGTTCCAGTGTTAGTTTTTTAATTTCGTCCACCCTACCATTAACTGCTACTATCTCTAGACACTTGTTTTCCTCCAGATGTACGTGCATCGTGGAGAATATTATGTCTCTAAATTTATGCTGTATGCTTGTAATCTTCTCTAGGAGGTTAGGTTTGTCTATATAGTATAGAATGAGTATTGCGCCAGCCACATGCTCCTCTTCCTTGTAAGCCCACTTGAATTCGCTTATGAAGGTTCGCATAGCATCGTGAATCGCCTTTGAGCGATTTCCATAACCCATATCCTTCCAGAGATTATCAAACTCTTTAACAAGTGGTGGCGGAAGTGAAACGCTGAAACGCACAACATTTCCTTTGCTCTGCATCTAAACACCACAGAATATTTGGTTTTAATAATAGTTAAATTTTTAAATTAATGTTACATAATGTCTCTTCAGTAACACTATAATCTAATCTGTGAAGCAGCATTAAATTATCGGTCTGATATAAATGGTGCCCATAATCAAACTTAAGAACGTCTCAACAGTCTATGAGGGAGAAAAGCGGCCAGCAATTAAAGATGTAAACTTCACACTAGAAGAGGGTGAACTTGCTCATATCATCGGCCCAAACGCCGCTGGAAAAACAACGCTTCTCGAAACAATAAATGGTCTACTACCAGCCTTCAGAGGGAAAGTTTCAGTCTTCGATCTAGATATACAAAAACATGGAAGTGAGATTAGACGTGAGATAGGCTACGTACCACAAGACTTCATGGTTAACCCAGGGGAACCATACACCGCTCTAGATGTTGTCTTAATGGGTCGATATGGTAAGATTGGGCTTATCCATAGACCCAGTAAGGATGATAGGAATAGGGCTATTGAAGTAATGAGAGTTTTAGGCATAGAGGAATTAGCCAACAGACCCATCGGGAAACTCTCCGGCGGTCAACAGCAGAAAGTTATGATCGCTAGGGCCTTAGCTAAAGAACCGAAAATACTTTTACTGGATGAACCATTCAGCAATTTAGATCCAGAGTCACGAGAGAAGATCTCAGCTTTAATAGACCGCATCCATAAAGAACATGATATAACCACTCTTATAGTCACGCATAATGTACGCCAAATTTTGGGTTCATGTCAACGAATAGTAGTCATGAATAATGGTAGAATAATTCTTGATGACAAACTTGACAGGGCGCTGAGGATTGTTGAAAAGTTTTCCCGCCACATCCTTGGAGAGAAAGAGAATGATATGGCTTGAGTATGCTATTTTTCAAAGGGCTCTTACCGGTTGCATAATAACCGGGCTGCTCACCGGTCTAATAGGAGTATTCGTTGTTAGAATGAGGCTTTCAACCATAGGCTATTCAATATCCCATGGTGCATTTGCTGGAGCAGCTCTAGGCGTGGCTACTTCAACAGATCCACTGCTAACTGCCATGGTTTTCTCCGCAATGACAGCCCTTTTTATAGGTCCGGTCGCCGATAAAGCTCGGTTACCCATAGATATGATAACCAGCATAGCATTCTCGCTTAACATGGCCCTAGCCTTCATATTTCTGACGCTCTCACCACAAGTTGGCCTCTCAAGCGAAGTTGCAGGCGTTATTTGGGGAAGTATAATCTCCGTAACAAACAAAGATCTCGTTTTCCTTACGGCATTGTGCTCCGTGACTTTAGCCCTGATTTACCTCTTTTGGAAGGAACTATTCGCAATAATGTTCAACAGGAAAATGGCTGAGGCCGACGGAATAAACACGAAACCCTTTATATATTTTATGATCTTCCTAGCTGGAATAGTTGTAGCTTTCTCATTAAAGTTAGTCGGTGGAATACTTGTTTACGCACTCCTATTTAATCCGGCATCTTCAGCGCTCCAGTACTTACACGACATAAAGAAGATAATAGTTTTATCACCAATAATTGGAGTCGCATCATGCATTACCGGATTCTTCATCTCTCTAATTTTTGATGTGCCAGTCGGCGCCTCAATAGCTCTAATATCAACCCTAATATTCGCATTCTCAGTTCTCTTTTCGCCTAAAAGAAAAAGGAGGGAAGTGAAAAGTGACGAAAACTAAAAAGGTTCCATTAGTTTTGTTAGTTCTTTTAGCGTTAAGCATTTCTGCAGTTGGGTTACAGACGGGACCTGCCGTAGCGCAGGAAAACCAAGATAAGCCTATAATTGTGTGCACAACAAATGTTCTAGGTTCAATTGTTAAAGAGTTTGTGGATGAAAACGCTACCATAATTATTCTAGTAAACCCAAGCCTATGTCCAGCCGACTATGATATGAAACCAAGCGACATTTACGCCCTTAGCAAAGCGAAAATACTCTTCTATCATGACATACCTGGAGAGAAATTCTGGCTGCAAGACTTAATAGAAGCAGCTAGAAACGAAAACCTCACAAAAGTTAAGGTTCCCGGAGTCTACAACACACCTGAGGGCGCAAAGAACTGTATAAGAATAATAGGTGGAAATCTAAGCCAGGTTCTCTCAATGGATTTAAGTGATAGAATAGAGCGAATGCTAGCTGAAATAGATACCGTAACAGAAGATATACAGAACGAAGCCCAGTCCCTAGGCGTCGACGAAGTCAACGTTATATGCATGAGATGGCAGAAAACATTTGTTGAATGGGTTGGATTCAATGTCGTAGCCACCTATAATCCGCCTGAAACCCTATCGGCAAACGACGTAGCAAACCTCATTAGCATAGCGCAGAATGAAAATGTTGCCCTAATAATTGACAACCTACAGGTTAGCGCAGAATTCGGCGCCTCAATAGCATCGGAAACCGGAGCCGTTCATGTTGTGTTAACAAATTTTCCGGGAGCAATGCCCGAAACCAAAAATCTAACACGGATGTTCCGCTACAACGCTGGCCTTCTCTTTGACGGTCTAATGAGGTGGAGATTCCTAAAAGAGATGAAAACCTTAAGAGCTGAGAATGAAAGCCTGAAAAATGAGCTGATGATCTATCAGGCCGTTGTAAGCGTGGTGGCCACACTTGCCATTTTAGAGTTCATACTGCTATTCGCAAGAGGGAGAAAACTTAGAGCCGCAACCACTCATAATTGATGGATGGAGTGCTGAAAAATGGTGGCCGTGATTAGTAAGGGACTTCTAGAAAAGGCTGTTAGACTTCACGGTCACTTAGGCCCCTTCCTCATTCTAGGTTTGAGGATGAGCCTCAGAGCTAGAGAAATCCTAGGTGGAAAGCCGGAGAAATGCGTGGTAGAAACTGTGAACCGCAAACCATACCTATGTGCTATTGATGGAATAAGAGCGGTATTTGAAGATGTCTCAATAGAATTGTGCGAATGTGGAGGACTGACTGCTAAATTTATCGGAATCGATGGCAGAGAAGTAACTATAATAATTAAAAAGAAGGTTGTTGAGGAAAATGCGCGGGTTCCTTGGGAAAAATGTGAAGAATACGCCTACAAGCTTATTCAAAGCGATGACTCCCAACTTTTCGAGTGAAATCAATATTGTTAGAAGACTTTAACGGCTATATCTTGTAAGAAATACTTATTTATAAAAGGGCGATTGAAATTGGTGAAGAGATTGGTTGAAGCGGCAGCTTCATTCACAGTTAAGCCCTCTGATTCCCAAAAAGTATAAAGTATAAGCAGACTAAAATAAGTTGGTAAGTTGGAGAATAGACTTGCCCTTCACTCCTTTTCATTTCGGCCCGGCGTTATGTTTCGGTCTTCCTCTCCGAAAATTTATCCATGCACCAACCTTCATATTGGCTAATGTGATAGTTGATATCGAACCCTTCTTAGTGCTCGTTCTCGGATTAAGATACCCCTTACATGGTTATTTGCACACTTTTATTATAGCCTCTGTTCTTGGGTTAGCTCTAGGTTACATAATGCTACTCTTAGAGAGATTCCTCCACAGATTTTTTGCCGTTCTCCTCTTGGAAGAGAAACAAACATTCGCTCGCAAACCTTTTATTATTGCCGGCGTTTCTGGCACAATTTTTCATGTTCTATTAGATTAATGGTAAACCCATTGTACAATCCTCAACTAACAATAGGAATGTACAGCTTTTGCTTTTTCAGTGGACTGCTTGGAATAATATTCTACCTAAATATTGTTTATCAGAAAATTAGAAAATAGGTATTAGCTTTAGCTCGTGACCCGCTTCGATAGTGTTCAGTGATGGGTTTGTGCCAGATGTTACCAGCGTCAGATGAAGTGATCATTAGCTCCTTCCGATCTCTGTAGGCATTCGGCTACAGTACCCTGTTTATCGGCGGGGGTTAACCTCCGGTTTCACATAGCAAAATTCGGAAGACAGCAGTTTAGAAAGGAAGACAGGTTTCATTTTTGGTGCATATTTCTCGTGTTTATCTTCGGTGGGATGCCCTTTTAAACAGTGAGACCCTACCTACTGATAGAGATAAGAGGGAGGGATGAAAATAAAATGCAGGCAAAGATAAAGATCTTGCTCGGCGTGATGGTCACTTTAGTCGTGGCCCTACCTCTGATCAGCAATGCATTCGCAGTTGAAATGTATAGTGAAAACCCCGACGGGGAGCACAATCTATCTTTGAGAGAAAAGATTCGGTTGCGTCTATGGCTTCAACACCGGAGAAGGGAGGTTATCAAACAGTTCTTAAAGGAAGCTGAAAGCTTGACGATTGAGGGCGTTGTAGCAACACATTATGGAAGAATATTGATGGTGGATGCTGAAGGGGAGAGGTTGAACATACTGATTCCCGAATTATGGAGTGTGGACTCTGAGGTAATTAACATCACAGAGATGTTTGATGGAGGCTACGTGAACCCAGGGGACTCCGTGACGATAGATGCCCTTCAAAGAAGTTTTACCAACGAGAAAGGCGTGAGTATCACCGTAATCGTAGCTTACGAAATAGAAATAGATAATGGGGGCAGCGGCAATCACCTCTACGCTGTTTTACCGTTTAACATAGAGGGCTAAGAAGAATATAGCTTGTCAATAAAACCCCATCGTGAAAGATGGCGGTTTTCACCTCAAATATTCCCCCTATTTTTAAAGAAAGAAAAAGATTATAGAAGAGTCCAAGCCTATGCAGATACGATCAGCGGATATGCAGATCTTCCTAACACCTAGAAATAACAAGATGGAAAGGATTTTTAAGGGACTTGAAAACCAAAAAATTTTGGTGGGCCGGGCCGGACTTGAACCGGCGACCTCAGCCTTTCTTAAGCGTCTAATTTGTTCGTAAGGGCTGCTTTAGGTTCCTATGGAATGTCCTAACCACACTAGACTACCGGCCCACTTTTCCTTTTTTATGTTAATCATTTAGGTTTTGGAATCTTTAATATTTTTGGCTTTCAAGTTTTAAAGTTATATCTACTTTAAATATAGCGTGTGACTTCCAAGGGTTACTTACAGATTGTATTTCTCCAGAAATTCCTTTCCGCGTTTTATGGATTCTATTATATCTATGCCGGTTTCGTCTTCGATAGCGAACCATCCTTCATATCGGATTTCCTTTAGTGCGTTTATATATGCATCCCATGGTACGAGTCCTTCTCCGACGGTGGCCCTCTTCGTTTTAGGATTATAGTCTTTTGCGTGGGTGTGGACTATCCATTCGCCGAGAGTCTTTACACCAGCAACAACCTCGTTGACGCCGAAGCGAAGCATGTTTGCAGGGTCATAGTTAACTTTAAGTGCGGAGCTCCCAATGTCCTCTAAAAATCTTTTCAGGATTTCAGCCTTCTCCATTCCGGTTTCAATGCAAAAGAAAACGCCTATATCCTCACCATATTTAGCTATTTCCGATATGCTCTTCTTTATTGTCGTGTAGGTTGGGCATTCCTTATCCTCAGGTATGGCGCCTGGATGCGTCGTAACCACGTCCGAACCCATATCCACAGCCATCTTTAAGGCCTTCTTTGTCTTCTCAATCCGCTTATTCAGCCCCTCCTCCTCGTCTAATCCACCAAATCTTGTGGGCCCACTTAGCTGGGCGCAGAGCCCTGATATTTCAAGCCCATAGGATTGAATCATCTCTCTAATTTTGGCTCTCAATTTATCATCGCACCGGTCCGGATCGAGAACACATGGCTTTGATGGGGTATAATCAACGCACCATAACTGAACGCCTTTAAAGCCTATCTTGGTTGCAATCTTAATTTGATCGATGAGAACTTTAAGGTTCGGTGTTCCACCTAAAGACCATAGGGCTAAACCGATTTTAAGCGCGCACAATATTTTTCACCCCACATTCTAGATTATGAAGAGGATTCACTTTAAAAAGGCTTGTTAACTAACTCACCTTAGCTTAGCTATTTACCCCCGTAATGATCTAGAAGATTTCTAATGTGAACCCTCATTTCAGATTTCAGATCTGCCGGATGAACCTTAATGATGCTTGCCACCCTATCCCAAGATCTGCATTGTAGACATCTAGCTATGAGCGTCATCTCAACCTTTTGCTTGAGAGACAGTTTCTCTTTACCGAAGCTTAGAAAGTGTACCATGAGAAGCTCTTTAACAGCATCGCATACCCCCTCGTAGGCTAGGCTTCCCTGAATATAACCTAGCAGTCTTTCCCTCTGAGATGGGGTCAAGTGAAGTTTCTCTAGACGGATCCAATAGTTCACATTTAACAGCTGAGCAGCCACCTTGGGTTCCAAGTTGAAGTACGTGTCTGGTAGAGAATTTAGGAGCCTAATCTTGAACTCCATATAGATATCCTTCACAAGTTTTCCAGCCTTTTCGCTTAATGGCTTAATCACGGCTACGCTGTATTCTCCAGAAACAAGGTTTCTCATAGGGCTTATATACACTGGTATAAAATCGTTTTTCAGCCAAAAGTTAAGAAGTAAACTATCCGCTCCGAAGCTTGCTCCAACCCGATTAAAACCATCTCGACCGACTTCATAGCAAAGGTTTTTTAGTGCTAGGCTTCCAAACCCCCTTATCCGTCAGATCGGGGTGAACCGCAATTCTCCCGCACTTCATTTCACGAAATATAGCGCAATGATTAGGATGCTTAAGAGTTCTAGGGAACGTTTACACTTAATTTTGTAGGCGGTTACTCCACATTAATTTCGTAGCCTTTCTTTCGAGGAAGCATTACCTCCAGGATCCCTTTCCTGAATCTGGCTTTAGCTTTGCTTATGTCAACTGGCACTGGAAGTGGAACTCTGCAGCTGAAGCATGTAAACTCGCCTCTCCTATGCGTGACACCTAAGTCCTCAAAGTTTATTTTTATTTTCATCTTCGCCGTGATCTCTATGAGGGTGTCGCTTATTCCACTTATCCTAATGCTTTCCTGATCAACCTTTGGTAGATCGGCGGTTACAATGACGCTGTCGGATCTCACGAGGACATCGCATAGTGGCTCAAGAGATTGCGTGCTAACATCCCAACTCGGCCTCTCAATGAATCTCTCAAACATTTCGTCGGCTAAGCTCTCAAGTTCCTCCATATATTCGCGCATAAGATCGAAGATTGATCTTCTTCTCCTTATGGACATATTGTTTCCTCCCTCAGTCTCCTACTTAATGTAGTATCCTGGAACATCATATTCATGGGATTTCTTCATTTTCGCAAGTTCAGTTTGGGTTCTGCGCATCATATCTCTCATTGCTAAACGAACTTCTTCGCCTTTCTCGATGAGCTCAGATACGTCAACGTTCATGTTCGCTATCCGATTAAGTGCTTGTATCACCACTGAAGACGCTTCGGGATCAGGATAATTATGGAAAGCTTCGGCTAATAACGCTATTGCAGGTATCTTATTTTTAGCACAATATTTTAGAATGAGAGCTTGTGGACCAACCAGGAAGCCTCGCTTAATGATCTCAACATCGTTTTCAGTAAGAGACTTAAGTGTCACAGCGTCCGTTGCCGCTCCGAAAATTCTTAATTTTTCTATTTCATGACGATTTGGAACAGGTAATCCTCCTAACGTAAACACTCTCTCCGCCTTTTTCCTCAAAGCCCATTCAACGATGCTTCTTATTATCTGTTGGATAACCCCGGACGGTATCGCAATCTCTGAGCTTAAGACAACTAGATCATTGTTCCCGAGAATCCTTATCGGCGACCTTGGAAGCCCATCCTCAAGAATGATTATTGGCGGCAGAAGATCGGTTTCCACATGAGCAAGTTCTCTAAGCCCCAGCTTGGAAATTAGGTGAGAGGCAGCGATCACCCCAACTAACCCAA
>CAZGXE010000042.1:0-9681 GCA_964529605.1 uncultured Candidatus Bathyarchaeia archaeon
TTTTCCAGAATATCAGCTCATAACCACCGGTACGTTTTAATATCTAACTCCAAAACATCTTAGTAAACGTCTCCCTTTAAATTCTTATTAGTGTAAGTCTCTTCAATAAAACTTAACTCTTTATAGATCGTGCTTTCATCGATCAGAAGGCAAATAAACATAGATGGCACGTTGCTTAATCGTCTCAGTCTTCCCACGGCTAAGCTTAGGCATAACACATCAAAAAACACTATGCATAACCAATAATTTACCGGTAAATTGGTGCGGGGGGTGGGATTTGAACCCACGAACCCCTACGGGACGGGATACCCCATCTTTACTACCTTCTCCCGATCTTGAGTCTTACGCGCATACGGCGTCTTCTTTTTGTCCGTACGCTCCGCGCATTAGATCCAGCCTACGGCTTGACCTGGCTCTGCCACCCCCGCTCTTCATGCGTTCCATTATTTATTCGATTTCCAGCGGTAATTATGTTTTATGGTTCGTTAGGATCAATATTTCTCTGCGAATTTTTTATACTCCTTTTCTGCTGATTTTTAGGGGGTATCTGCCGAACTTTTCAGCCGTAGCCCATAATGCTTGAATGTTATTTTCTGGAAATGGCATTAGCTGGTCTGGGCCGATTATGTATCCTCCACCTGGAGCTAAGATATCTATCACCCTTTCAACTTCTTCCTTGATATTCCCTATCGGCCCCAACATTAGGAGGTGTGAGTCAATTGCGCCTTTAAGCGCTATTTTACCAGCGCACTTCCTTTTTATCAGTTTCAAATCGTTCGCTCTTGCCTGAACAGGGTTAAGGATTGTTACGCCAAGACCGATCAGATCCTCCACGATCTCTTGAATCTTACCGCAGGAGTGAAAATCAATGATTTTTCCCTCCTTAATTAATGGTTGGAAACAGCGTTCATATTCGGGGACAAAGAATTCTCTGAAAATTCTTGGTGAAATCATTAGACCGCGTTGGTGACCTAGGTCTTCCGAGAAGGTTACGCCGTCTACTCCGAGTTCAAGGTAGCGCTCGAAAACTTCAATGTTGAAATTAGCTATTCCATGCAACAGTCTTTTCATTTCCTTCGGATGGGTGAAGAAGGACTTCAGGAAGTTATTCATGCCCATTAGGGCCCACGCTCTTTCGAACATGAAGTATGTCAATTTGCCAAAGACCAGATGTTTATTCCTGTCAATTTTCTGAAGAAACCTCCTATGTTCCTCGGTGAATTCTAGCTCACTCGGCTCCGGGAATCTGAAATCGTCCAAGTAGTCTAGGTTTGGTAGGGGATTGCCCTTCGGAAAGGGAACCATATCCCTCCGAGTGATCCTCCATTCCACTCCCCATTTATCCGTCCAGTCTTCCATTTTAAAGTTTCCTTCAAGCTCGAAACTTACGCAGAGATTCTCATTCATCCTCGGAACATATTTTGGTTCTTCATGATAAACTGTCGCGCTAAGAAAGTTCTCCTTTGGGTTAATTTCCATGCACCTCCATAACTCTTTTTTCAGGCAGGAAATCTTTTAATGAGTGAAAGTGGATACAATTGGTATATAAATAGATTGTAGCATGTGGGAAATTTATGGGTGAAGACAGGATTGTTGAAGTAATTGAGAGGGCTAGCCGAAGTGTTGTTAACATTAATACTCTAAGAGTTTTACACGACTTCCTTTACCATACCGTTCCCGTTAAGGGTATAGGTTCAAGCTTCATATTTGATGAGAAAGGCCATATATTAACGAATTATCACGTTATTGAGGATGTAAAGAGGATAGCTGTAACATTAACCGATGGACGTGTTTTTGAGGGCAGACTTATTGGAGCATATAAGGGCTTAGATATAGCCGTCCTCAAAATAGAGGGAGACAACTTAACAGCAACCAAGCTAGGAGACTCTGACAAATTAAGAGTTGGACAGAGAGTCTTTGCAATAGGAAAACCCATTCGGTTTGACGGGTGGGCCGACAGTTACCTCGGGAGTTATAAGCGCTCTGAAAAGAACAATCCACTCGAATAGAGGAACTTTCAGAGATCTTGTTCAAACAGATGCCGCCATAAATCCCGGAAATTCAGGCGGCCCACTCATCAATGCTGAGGGCGAAGTTGTTGCGATAAGTACGGCTATAATCCCCTTCGCCCAAGGCATAGGCTTCGCCATATCGATAAATGTTGCAAAGGATGTTGTAAGAGATATAATGCTTTACGGCTCATACGCAAGGCCATGGCTTGGAATAACCGGTATGAGCGTAAACAAGCGGCTTGCCGAATACTACGATCTGCCAGTTAAGCGGGGTGTACTTGTCGTTGGGGTCGCATCTGGTAGCCCAGCCAGTAAGGCGGATATTAAACGGGGAGACATAGTACTTGAGTTCGATAACAGGCAAGTGTATGGAATAGAAGATCTCCAGAAAATTCTATTAGAGAAGAAACCCGGTTATGAATGTTGGGTCACGATCCTAAGGGGCCTGAGGAAACTCAGAATAATGATTACATTAGAAAGGGAGCCTTAAGCGGATGAAAATGTATAAATGTTAGAATGAGAGAAAATTGATCTAAGATTATCTTCAGGGGGTTACTTAATGCCAATAGATCCTGATTTCCAGAAAAAGAGGAAGATAGTCGATCATCATATGGATCATGCTGTTTGGGGCCCAATTGATCCGCCAACCAAGCTTGGTATCCACGGGACAAATGTAGCTGTTGACTGGGATCTATGCGAAGGTTGCGGAACATGCATAGAGGTCTGCCCAGTAAGCCTTTATGAGTGGGCTGAAACGCCGGGTCATCCAGTTTCAGAGAAGAAATCTGATCCAGTTAGGGAATCCGAGTGTATCCAATGCTTAGCCTGCGAAACCCAATGTCCAGCGCAGGCAATAAAGATAACCCCACCGTAAATTCTCGCCTTCCATATGTTCACAGTCTTTTTCCGCAAAAAAATAAAAATCAACGAAAAATAGAGGAGTTTTAGTTAATACCGCCTTAGAACGCTTAGGAGAAGAGATGAAGCATCTCTCTGAAATCCACTGGTTGCCGCCGCTACCCCCAAACCTAGGCAATTAATTCTTTAACCTTATTCGCTATGCTGGCGGCATCTATTCCTTGTTCAGCGAAAAGCTCCTCCGGTTTACCTGAGTGAGGCATCTTCCTAACAGCTAATATGTGCGGTTTTAAGCCAATGGACGCCACAGCCTCACCTATTCCACCTTCAGGATAATGGTCTTCAACGGTTATCACATGATTAGTTTCCTCGGATGCTCTGATCAGCGTCTCAGCGTCAATGGGTTTTATAGAGTAGCAGTCGATAACCCTAATGTGAATACCTTCATTCTTCAGCTTCTCATAGGCTTTCAGAGCCTCATGCACTGTCACCCCGCCTGCGATAACCGTCACCTCATCGTTTCTACTCTGCCTAAGGATTTTTGAGCCGCCCAAATGGAATTCCTCGCTATTATCATATATCACCGGGGTTTTCGGTCTAGTTGTCCTCATATAAGATATTCCCTCATAATTCGCCATTACGCATGTCAGCTTCTCAGCGCTAACTGCGTCACATGGATAAAGAACAATACTGCCGAAGAGGGATCGGAATAAAGCCAAGTCCTCTAAACCCATCTGGGAAGGCCCGTCTTGACCTATTGATACGCCCGCATGGGAGCCTGCTATCTTTAGGTTCGCCCTAGAGTAGGCAGCCATCCTAATTTGGTCAAAAGCTCTCGAGAGGAAGCATGCGAATGAGGATAGGAACACATCAAGGCCTTGAGTCTGAAGTCCAACGGCTACGCCGACCATGTTCTGTTCGGCAATATAACATTGGATGCTTCTCTTCGGAAACTTCTCAAAGAAGTAAATTGTGTACGTCGAATTTTTCACATCGCCATCTAGGACAATAAGCTCATCATTTTGTTCGCCAAGCTTCACAAGGGCTTTTCCAAAGGCCACCCTCGTTGCAACCATGTCGCCGATATCATACTCCGTTTTAATCGAGTATTTTTTCCTAGGCTCTGGAGGAAGCTTAGCCTCTATGAAATTTTGCGGTTGAAAATAGATGTCCTTTATTTTGGGGAGGATCTCCTTCTCCGCCCTGCTGAGGTCACTTTCACTTAAGGGTCTTCCATGTTTCCCCTCAGCATTCTCTAGGAAGCTCACACCCTTTCCCTTCACGGTCCTTGCAATTATGAGGAATGGTTTATCCGACTTTTTAGCTTCATCAAAGGCTCTGATCAGCTCTCTAACGTTATGTCCATCACATACGGTAACATTCCAGCCGAAAGCCTCAGCTCTTCTAGCATAAGCCTGCCAATCCCACTGGAACATTGTCGGCCCGCTCTGTCCAAGCCTGTTCATGTCTAATATAGCAACAAGATTCGACATTTTGAGTTTACCAGCTAGATTCAGTGCTTCCCAAACTGAGCCCTCAGCAACCTCCCCATCCCCAAGCAAAACGTAGACTCGTTTATCCATACCCAAAAACTTCTTGGCGTAAGCCATGCCTAAACCTATGGATAAGCCCTGTCCAAGCGATCCGGTTGCAACCCTTATTCCTTTAATTCTTGGAACTGGATGTCCCTCAAGCTCAGATGTAAACTCTCTTAGAGTCATGATCTTCTCTCTGGGTATAACGCCAGCCTCAGCTAGGGCCGCATATAAGATTGGCGCTGCATGACCCTTCGAGAGAACGAACTCATCATTATCTAGATAGTCCATACGCTTTGGATCAATGCTCATTTCCTTAAAGAAGAGGGTTGCAACAATCTCAGCGCTTGAAAGACAGCTTGTTGGATGGCCAGATTTAGCCTTAGTAGTCGACCTAACACTGTGCAACCTTAAAATATTCGCCATATTTTCAAGATATTCTTCAACGCTTACCTCGGTCAATCCCCACACACCACTACCTAAATTTTAATTAAAAAATTGATTAGAAGAATATAAAAGTAAATCCCTTAAGCGCAGTCTCAGTCATTTCTTTTGCATAAAGGACTCTCAGCCATACCTAAGAAAGGATGCGTGATTAGATTTATGTCCGAAAAATTAAGATGGAAGATTCTCTAAATCATTAACTATATGAAGGTAAATTCATCTGGGGGAAATTTATGATGCCGTAATTGTAGGTGGGGGACCTGCTGGTTTAACAGCAGCCATCTACGCTTCAAGATTGAGGATGAAAATGCTGGTTTTAGAGGAAAACACGCTTGGCGGAAGATTGTTGCTATTGGCTTCAACAATGAGCCTTAGAGAACGCATTGTACCTATCTAAGTTTGCAGAAAAAGTTATTGTGGTAACTCATGGGAGAAAGGGGGAGATTGATTAATCTCTGCTCCAAGAATGTAGGGAAAAACTGAACATAGAGTTTAAGGATGTTAGGGTTAAATCGATAAACGGCGACTCATACGTTAAATCCCTAACGGCGATAAATAGGGTTAGCGGAGAAGATGAGATTCTGGCTGATGGGGGTCTTCATAAATAATATTGGGTAACATCCCCGTTACAGATGTTGTTAAAAGAGC
Organism: uncultured Candidatus Bathyarchaeia archaeon; assembly: GCA_964529605.1. Lineage (GTDB taxonomy): Archaea > Thermoproteota > Bathyarchaeia > Bathyarchaeales > DTEX01 > DTEX01. Next base: position 5,498 of record CAZGXE010000042.1, read on the forward strand.
TGGAGTGGCCGTTGATAAAAGAGGGTACATAAAAGTTAACAGAGCCCAATCAACAAATATGAAGGGAGTTTTTGCAGCTGGAGACTGCACATGTGGAGGGATGCAGGTGGCAACCGCCATCGGGGAGGGTGCAATGGCAGCTTTGTAGGCATATAGATACTTTAAAAGAATTAGGAGGTCAAGAGTTTAAATTCTAGATATAGCTATAGAAATATGATTGAAAGCTGTTATTCCGTATTTGGGGAGCAAAGCTCATGAATAAGGAGTGGAATCCAAGCCTGAAGCCAAAAAGATCGGCTTATAAAATTTCAGTTACCGAGGTTTTAGAGGAGTCATTCTCTATTTATCTGGATAAAATGGAAGTTTTTTTCACAGTGTTTCTGCCTCTGAATATAGTTAATATCCTACTGTTCCGTGCAATAACCTCTTTTATACCAAAGTTTAATCTACCCTACGAATTGACGGATGAATATTTAATTTGGCTAATCAATTACGGGGTTTCCGTGACAGTAGCTCTCTGCCTTTTCTTTTTGGCTGCTTGGACAGTAATGAATATCGGCAATAGCCTAATTGTCAAATACGTTTCAGATACGTTTGAGGGCAGAATGGCAAGTATGCAAAAAAGCCTTGATTTAACATCCCGTCTTTTCGGACATATTTTAGCTGTAAGTCTCATAACTGGAACACTAATGGCTTTTGGCTCCATTCTCCTTCTTATTCCAGGACTAATAATGGCGGTGATTTTCAGTTTAGTCATCCCAGCACTTATCGTGGAAAATCTAGGCGTTCTCGGCAGCCTACGGAGAAGCAAGGAGCTAACCGACGGCGTGTGGTGGAAGACAATCATGCTTCTATCCGTGATTTTCATAATACTTGTTGTGATCAATTTTCTCATAGAGGGATTCACAATCTTCTTTTATAGATTTTATCAGCAAAGCTGGATTAGAGATGCATTGAGAATTGTGCTTTTCTCGCTCGTTGAGCCCATATACCCAATAAGTATAACTCGATTCTATTACAAGCTTAAGAGAGGGAAAATTCCATCTATGCGGGTAGAAACTCAAGAAGCTTATCCGACGCATCCGCCATTCTCTCATTCGGAAATAAGATTCTGCCATCACTGCGGGCAGCTTCTTCCATATGATGCAATATATTGCCCAAACTGCGGAAGAAAGGTCAGTTTGAACCCTTAATTGCAGATTTCAGCCAGTTAGGTCGTTAGGAGATGAGCGGCTGGCCTTTGAGTTATGTAGAGGTGGTTGCTTCATGAAGCCTTAATGAAGTTTGTGTCAGGCCGTTAAAGCTAAAGTTAAATGAGGCTGATCCTAAAATTATTCTTGTTATGCTCTAATGGAATTCGAGGGTCTTGGAAAATTGGATTATTCACTTGTTACGGAAGTATATGAGAAAATTGAGAGTACGACTAAAAGACTTGAAATGACTGATTACTTAGTTGATTTTTTCAAAAAGACCCCTAAGGAGCTTATTGATAAAATTGTTTACTTAACTCAAGGGAAGCTTTACCCAGATTTTACAGGTATAGAGATTGGTATAGCTGAGAAACTTGCAATAAAAGCCATAGCTAAAGCCTCCGGACGAAGCGAAAAGGAGATTGAGAAGGATCTGGAGAAAACCGGAGATTTGGGTGAAACTGCTCAGAAGTTTCTTGAAAAGAAGCGTCAAATGTCACTCTTTTATAAACCGCTAACGGTCGAAAGAGTTTATAAGACCCTTGATAAGATAGCGAGGGTTTCAGGTGAGGGATCCATAGATTTAAAAGTGAATCTCTTGGCGGGGTTATTGGCGGATGCGACGCCGAAAGACGCTAAATACATTCTTAGAACTGTTACCGGGAAGCTCCGCCTCGGAATCGCGGATATGACTGTTTTAGACGCCTTAGCAATAGCGTATGGAGGAGGAAAAGATGCGAGGGGCATTCTTGAAAGAGCCTACAATATATCTTCCGATTTAGGTAAGGTTGCAAGAACAGTTGCTGAAGGCGGTCTTAGGGCACTTAAAAACTTTAGGATAACTGTTGGCAATCCGATTAGACCTATGCTGGCTGAGAGGCTGAGCTCGCCCGCTGAAATTCTTGAGAAGCTCGGCGGCAAATGCATCGCCGAATACAAGTATGATGGAGAAAGAATCCAAGCCCACAAGGACGGGAACAAAGTGATGCTCTTCTCAAGAAGACTTGAAAACATAACAAACCAGTATCCGGATGCTGTTGAGCTGGTCAGAACCTATGTTAAACCTAAGGAAGCCATTATAGAGGCTGAATGTGTAGCCGTAAACTTAGATACTGGCGAGATGATGCCTTTCCAGGAGCTCATGCATAGAAGACGTAAGTATGATATTGCAAAGGCAGCAAGCGAATATCCAGTTTCCCTCTTCGTTTTCGACGTTCTCTATGCAGATGTAAGAGATCTAACATTGGAACCCTATCCAGTTAGACATAAGATTCTCCAGGAGATAGTCAAACCAAGTGATAGAATTCAATTAGCGAAATACCTAATTGTGGATAACCCGGAAGATTTAGAGAAATTCTTTGAGGAGGCTGTGGAGGCTGGCTGCGAAGGATTAGTCTGCAAATCACTGAGCAGCGACTCAATCTACCAGGCTGGTGCGAGAGGCTGGCTCTGGATAAAGTATAAGCGAGACTACAAGAGTGAGATGACTGACACAGTAGACCTCGTAGTTGTCGGAGCCTTTCATGGGAGGGGGAGAAGAGCTAGAACTTATGGAGCTCTGCTACTTGCAGCCTATAACCACGAAAATGACGCATTTGAGACCATATGTAAGTGTGGATCAGGCTTCACAGATGAGGATCTGCAGAACCTTCCTAGGATGCTTGAACCATACAAGATTGAACACAAACATCCGCGGGTTAACTCGAGCCTTGAGGCTGAAGTATGGTTCCTCCCAAAAATTGTAATTGAGGTTATTGGAGCCGAGATAACCCTAAGCCCAATACACACATGTGCGAAAGATCTCATAAGGAAGGGAAGCGGGCTAGCAATAAGATTTCCAAGATTCACCGGGAGATACCGCACAGATAAATCCGCCGAAGACGCAACGAGGGTGGTGGAAATAATAGAAATGTATAAACGGCAGCTAAAGAAGATAGAGATTAAATAAAATTCCAACAAAAATTAATTACCAAGCCGAGTCTAAGCCTCAAACACTGTCCAGCCCGTTTAAGCAAAGTCTTTATCGCACGCCAGTCTTCAGCCGTTTCGACCGGCGCGCTCTTCGCTTAAACGCAGTGCTTAAAGCCTGCTCCCCGGCTTGGTAATTATTTTATGATTGTTTTGTTCTATATAAGGTTTTTGCACAAATTTTTAAATCTAAAATTCAATATTTTTTGGGTGATAATGTTGGGGCGGTCTGTTGAGCGGTTTGAGGAAGATTTGAATCTTATTGTTGATAGACTTTGTAGTGGCGAGAATAAAAGGGTTTGTCAGCAGATTATGCGATTAAGGGATAAGCTGATTCACCTTTACAGACGAAATATTGTTAAAATTAATCATTCGGTTATGGAGCTCATATGTGCTAAACACCTCATTTTATACGGCTATTATGTGGATTTAGAACGCATATTAGACGGGATTTCATGCGATATATATGCTCTCAAGGGGTTAGGCAGCCTAATCGTTGAAATTGAAACAGGCTTTGTTCCACCGGAGCATGCTGTTGATCCAATAACCTACTGTAAGGCTAGGGTTACAAGCAAGATAACTAGATATAGCGGTTACGCTGAAAAATTCGCTTTGGCTGCTCCGCCATACTACACCCTATGGTTTCATCCAGCCTTGGTTAAGCCCCCACGTTACCGAACAGCCAGGGATATAAAGGAGATCAAGTTGCTTTGCGATTTATACTATAGTAATCCACCCGTCAGCCTTGGGGAAATAAAAAACGCACGGATCCACGCCATCTACATAATAGATGTGGATAGCGGCGTAGTCATGGAGACAGACCCTAACACATATTTAGAGAGAATTCAACAAAACCGTGAATGGTGAACCCTCAATTGAAGAAGAGTACAATATTGATTATCCTATGCATTCTCGCAACACTATTCACCTCTCTCTTCAAGGAGAACCCAATAGTTAACTACCTATACTTTAGCGGTGAGAACCTCACTAAAGGATATTTCTGGACTCTCATAACCGCCCTATTTA
>CAZGXE010000043.1:0-1915 GCA_964529605.1 uncultured Candidatus Bathyarchaeia archaeon
AGCCGAGCACTAGGACTAGACTGAGCTTTGAAACTGCCATGTATAAGCTCGGCGGCTCAGTTATAGGATTTAATTCGCCGGAGGTGTCATCAGTCAAGAAGGGTGAGAGTCTAGCTGACACCATTCGGGTTGTTGAGAAGTATGCTGACGTAATAGTTTTGCGCCATCCAGCTGAGGGAGCTGCGCGATTCGCAGCTGAGTATGCGAGAGCGCCTGTTATTAATGCGGGTTCGGGAGCTGAGGAGCATCCCACTCAGGCTCTGCTGGATTTATACACAATCCTTAAGGAGAAGGGATGTATTGATGGTTTAACAATAGCGTTGATGGGTGATTTACGATATGGGAGAACTGTCCATTCGCTTGCCTATGCTCTTTCACTCTATAATGTTAGGTTATTCCTGATCTCGCCCCCTCTCTTGAGAATGCGTAAAGAGGTTTTAGATGATATAAAAAGCCGTGTTGAAGTATCTGAATACTCAAGTGTAGAAGAGGTTCTTCCGGAAGTTGATGTTCTCTACGTGACACGTATTCAAAAGGAGAGGTTCCCGGATTTGGCTGAATATGAGAAGGTTAGAGGCTCATATGTGGTGGATCTGGATCTCTTGAGGATGGCTAAAAGAGATCTGATAATTCTACATCCGCTCCCAAGAGTTGAGGAGATCGCTGTTGAAGTTGACTCAACACCATTCGCTAGGTATTTCCAGCAGGTTGAAAATGGCCTAACCACGCGAATGGCCCTATTAGCACTAATTCTAGGCGCAGTTAAAGAAGAGACTGCTTAGGTTCGAAAAAGGCGAACCTAAATCAAAAAGGCATGGATTATTTTCTGTCTTCCCAATACTGTCGGGTTCTGAGGAAATGTATCTTGGCTCTTAGAAGATCCATGTAGAATTCCTCCTCACTTACATGCATCTTACCAAGTATCCTAGAGGCCGTTTCAGGCCCAACGCCTGTGACCTGCAGAGCTATGACCGCATGCTTCCCATAGCTTAGAATTAAATCAGCTATTCTACGGGCATGGGAAAGCGCTTTAACCTCATCCTCTGTGAGAGGCTCTCTTCTCAAACGCTTCTTCAAAACATGCTTGATTCTCTCTGAATCCTGCCAATCCTTAAGTAATGTTATAAGCAGCGAGCCGCATTTTTCGCATATAGGCTTTTCAGGCACACTCTTAATAGTTGTCTCAGCCGACCAGTTTAGGCATGAGAAACATAATAGCTTGACCATCCGCATTTCGATAGACTTCTTCATCCGCTCAATGTTGCTGATCAGAACATGTTTTGGAGCCATAAGCTCTGATAGGTCTGAGTAGACGGATAGAATGTGGTAAGCCATTGGCGACGGCTGCTCTTTAGAGAGGAATGTTTTAAGCCGTATACTGCCGGATTTGATGGATTCTAAAATTTTCTTTGCGGATTTTAGGTCGATCTTCTCTCTCAAGCCTTCTTTCAAGGCCTCCTCATATATTTGGGGTGTCCTTAAACCTCCTTGGCAACCTCTCAAGTTCTTTCGGCCCCATGGTTCTGCCTCTTGGTAGCGCTCCGAACCGTTCTGCAACAGCCTTAAGATTGCTTACGAATGGAAATCGGGCTTTAAGGTACTCTTGAAAGGCTTTCTCAGCGTCCTGACTTCTTAGGTTAAAGAGAATGCTGGCTATTCGATTTAGATCATGCGCCCTAACTTTACATGTTGACTCAATGAGAATGCGGTAGCTGTCGTTCCACCAGCCAACTATGAGCTCCTCATCTGAGAGTACGGCGTCCAATATGCATCCTAGGGCTCTGTTCACGAGCTCACCGAGGCGGGCGTGAATTAGGCGTGAATTATAATAAAACGGTCAAATCCCTCGATGAGGATGCACTCATCAGTTGGAATTGGCAGGCCGCGTTTAACATGCTCATTTACCTCCATAACC
>CAZGXE010000043.1:2015-9586 GCA_964529605.1 uncultured Candidatus Bathyarchaeia archaeon
ACCCTATTAAAAATTTGAAGCCTATCAGCCTATTTAAATCTTGAAAGAAAGAATAAATTGTCATTCCAGTTAAAGCTCCATGAAAACCGAGGAAAATGTTTATCAAAGAAATTACTGCAAATTTGAAGAACGGAAGAAAAGTATGTTTAGCCGGAACAATCTATTGGATTATGAGGAGTGATTAATGTTTATGTCTAACAGAACAGACAAAGCGGAACACTATTTTACCCCAAGTCCAAAATCAAGATTAAAATTTAGGATGATACATGCTTATTTACGTGGAAGACCCTTCCAGTTCCTAACGGCTGCAGGCATCTTCTCCAAAAAACGTATTGATCTAGGCACAAGAGTCCTAATAGAGCATATGGTTCTACCCGATAAGGGTAATGTTTTAGATGTTGGCTGCGGATATGGGGCCATCGGGATTGCCGCCGCCGTCTTAAACCCAAACCTACATGTCGTCATGGTTGATGTGAATGAGCGAGCTGTTAGGCTTGCTAAGCGGAACATTAAGATTAACAATGTCAGCAACGCTGAAGTGAGAAAAGGAAACCTATATGAGCCAGTTAAAGACATGACTTTTGATTGCATCCTTTCTAATCCGCCAATAAGCGCTGGGTTAGCGACAGTGAAGACAATAATAACCGAGGCGTCTAAACATATGGCTGATGGAGCTACTCTGCAAATGGTTGTGAAATCTAAGATTGGAAGGAAGAGGTTCCGGCAGATATTTGAGGAAGTCTTCGGAAATTTCACTATTCTCGCGAGAGAAAGCGGCTACCGCATATTGATGGCAAGAAAATAGGGGAGGGGAAAGTGTTGAACCCAAATGTGGTTTGATCCATAAACTGGCTGACTTATCCAATTATTACACGAATATTCCCCGGTGGGATTCAGCAATTTTCCCCTCTTTCCCAGCACTTTAGGAACTCTTTAAAAGCTAGGATGGAGCCGTACGCAAAGTTTTTCCCACCATTTCCCAAGGCTTTTTTAACCTCCTCTATGCTTAGGAATTCTCCGCTCTCGATTTCTTCACTGTTAAGTTTAAAGGGGCCATTATGGCGGCATAGGTAGAGAACTGAGATTTCACGCTCTGTTTCGGAGAAACATCTAAACTTACCTATCTTCTTTAGTGGAGCCTCTATGCCGAGCTCCTCCTTCAGTTCCCTTCTCGCTGCTTCCTCATAGCTTTCGCCATACTCAACATGTCCTGTTGCGGAGCATGCGTAGCAGCCTGGGTAGAGATCTTTACTCATTGAACGTTTCTGCAAGAAAATTTCATCCCGGTCATTCATGACTATAATGTAAACGGATCTGTGGATCAGCCCTCTTCGATGGCATTCGCTTCTAGAAGCCTTCCCGATGACGTTATCGTTCTCATCCACAACATAGAAGTATTCGCTCATGAAATCATCTCTGAAGGAGATGGGAAAGTAATCGTATTCCTTAGATAATAAATTTTCACCCATCCCTCTCCTTTGCTTTGTTGATCTGATTACTTAGTTGAAGGAAGCATAAAACCCTTATGTCTTAGCATTACATTTATTTTCGGGAATTAATTACTGGTTTATTTGCCGATGAAGAGAGCAGTTTTCCCGATTGATGAGGGACCCTGGGGTATCTGAGGCGTATCTACCAAAATGTTAAACCCTGAAGGGTTGGGAAGACTTTTAAGCGAGGGGATTAAACCTCTTTAGAAGGAAACTGTCTGAGACCAGAAAATATATGGAAGGAAGGGTGAAACTGTTGGGGCTTGAGGAGGAGGTTGCTGAGAAGGCTAAGGCTAATGGCTGGCATGTTGAGCTTAGGAAGAAACATGGGAGAAGAATTCAAGATCTTATTCTACAGAGGGGGCGGCTGGTTTTGGTTGTTCAGGTTAAGGATCTTTCAGGTCCAGCGGGCCCTAAAGCCGTCACTCAAACTAAAAGGGACTTCGACGAGTATGTTAGGCATCTGCTCGAGGAGGAGCTCGGCGTAACAGTTGTACCCATTCTCGTCTCAAACGAGATCTCTGAGAGAGCTAAGAGAAGGGCTCTTTCATACGGTATTAGACATTATAGGCCGAACGAGCTGGAAAAGATGCTTAAGTAAGGCGTCTGCTGAAAGTCTTGAATCTTAAACTTTAACTATGAGTGTTATCTTCACCCTCTGCTCCGGATCTTTAAGTTTCTCGACAAGCTTCCTTGAGAGATCACATGCGGCCTTGCTGGCTTTAACAGCCACCGTTCTACCGCATACATAGCTGCTTTTTCTAACAACAATATCTGTTGGATGAGTAAAGGTTAGATTCGGGTCTCCAAAGGCCCTGACGAACTCCCTCTCGTCTCCCGCCTCAATAATTATGGTTATTTCAGCCTTAGGCTTTCTCGCCGCCTTCTTAAATCTCTCATTTAAGTCTCTCGCAGCCTTGTTAGCTTTAACGGCTATTATGCAGTCACCTCTCTCTGTCAGATGCTCATCTTTTGTGATCTCAAACGTTGTTCTATGCACTGATTTTATGAGCTTATGCCCGAAGGCAACTATTTCCTCAATCTCCTCCAAAACGATCGCCTCAACATTCATTTGTGCCTTTAGATCATTCAAGAAGTAGCCTCATAAAATAATATAAGATGAAGTGGAAAACTTAATTTTTCCTAAAAAATATCTAAATAGTATCTATGATGGATGTGCCAGGATGATTTCAGAGGGCATCTTTAGAGCTTATGATATACGTGGCGTTTACGGCCTAGATCTGAATGATGAAGTGGCCAAATTAATAGGGAGGGCTCTAGCCGCCTACGTTAAGAATGAGGGAAAAAAGTTTATTGTCGGCAGAGATGTGCGGCTGAGCAGTAAGCCTCTCAGCGACGCTCTCATAGAAGGCATGATCTCTGGAGGATTGAACGTTGAGGATATAGGCACCGTGACAACCCCGCTGCTGTATTTTGCCACGAAACATTATGGTGCAGATGGAGGGGTTATGGTTTCAGCGTCACACAATCCGCCGGAATGGAATGGTTTCAAAATACTTCTCGGTGAGAGATTTCTAGGCATGGGCATGGGGATGGAGAATCTTAGAGATATAGCGCTCAAGGGAGTTTTTAAAGGGGCAAAGCGTGGGAAAGCGAAAACGAACCCGAACGCCATTAGGGATTATGAGGAACATGTTTCCAGAATGGTGAACATTAAAGAAGGCTTCAGAATAGCGGCTGATCCTGGAGGAGGCTCCTGCACCCTTCTCATACCAAGCGTATTTAAGAAGGCTGGCATAGAGGTTTCAGCAATATATAATGAGCCGGACGGAACCTTTTCAAAGCATCCTCCAAAGCCTGATGAACAAACCTTAAATGAACTTAGAACTGTTGTTTTAAAGAAAAGAGCTGACTTCGGCGTTGGTTTTGACGGCGACGGCGACAGAGTGCTATTTATAGACGATATGGGTCGACTTGTTTCGAGCAGTATAGTTTTATCCTTACTTTCCATGCATTATTTAAGGAAAAACAAGGGTGCAGCTATAGTTTACGAGGTTAGCTGCTCCATGGTTGTTGAGGAGATCATAAAGGCTTATGGCGGAAGACCTATTCTCAGCCGCGTTGGACACACATACCTTTATGATAAGATGAGGAGTGAAAACGCTATATTGGGCGGCGAGACAAGTGGGCACTTCTACTTTAGGGACATACACGGCTTTGACGATGGCATATATGCAAGCCTCAAGGTGGCTGAAGCACTCTCGGAGGATGGACGGCGCTTCTCGGAGATAATCGACTCCCTACCGAAATATCCTCGTATACCGGGCAAAACCTATAGCTGCCCAGACGAAGAGAAGTTCAAGATTGTTGAAGAGTTGGCTGAAGAGTTTGTGAATTCCGGATACAAGGCGATAACTATTGATGGTGTGAAGGTGATCACTGAAGATGGATGGTTTCTCATAAGACCCTCTAACACGCAGCCGCTGATAAGGCTGACTGTGGAAGCGAAAAACGAGAGGAAACTTGAAGAGCTGGCATCTTACGCGGAGAAGACAATTATGGAAAAGCTCAAAGGAAAATGAAATGTGATTTCTAAAGTGGAAAATTGTCAGTTTATTGGAAAACGTAGTAATGCAGCTATGCCTCCCAGAGATTTCAATTTACTCCCAGCCTCATGCTCAACGCTAATTATCCTAATTTTTCCGCCCTTCGCTTCAGCCTCACGCATAATCTTCTCCAGGGTTTCAACAGTCTCCTCAGGGGCTTCTCTAATCATCTCATCTGTCACGAGAATCTCTTCGATTGCGCCCATCGAACTGGCTCTCTTAACGTCGCCTAAACCATATGTGACGTTGCCCCGTCCCTTACCTAAGCGCTTGAGAACCTCCTCAACAGCCTTAGATTCCTCAACTATGCGGGCATACTTGAGCGCCTTAGCCAATACGCCGGAGCGCATGGCCTCGTAAATGCCGGCTTTTCCAACGCTATTCACACTCTTCACATCAATAATTTTATTCCGTAAATCCGGCATTTTTGATTCCAGAAACTTTAGGAAATGACTTTTGGTGAAGCCTAAGCCGAGAACAACAATTGAGCCGCCTAAAGATTCGATTAGCTCCTTAAGAGTATTTGAGGCTGACTTAAACATTTCATTAAGCGTTTTTAAGCGTTCGCTTTCCATACGTTTTCCAGGCAGGCTGATGTGTTCTTCAGCGACTACATCTATGCCGAAGCCTCTAAGAACAGCGATGCAGTAGCCTTCATCATCAATTGATATGACAGCTATCGGCGTTGTCTTCTTTTCGGTGGCCCTCCTCAAATATTCTCTATGATAGTTCAGCCAGCGCTTTTTGATTATTGTTAGCGGAGTGTTTAGGGATATGTTTAGCGTGTGATGTGAGCCTACAACCCCAATATCCTCTGGGCCATCGCAGACGATGCCGTGAATTCTAAGGCGGTTTAGGCTTCGATCCCAGAGAACCTTCTCAACTCTGATGCCTAAAACGAGGGAGATTCTTCTACCCTTCTCAGGCCTTTCATACCGGTCTCCTAATCGAATTTCCCGAGTGGTTCTAGCATAGGCAATATCGTTTCGCTGTATAATGTTGTAGAGAATCCAGAAATCGTCGAGAAATTCTGGGACAACTGTAACGCGTCCATGTTTGAAATCCTTATTCAAAATCTTCATTGAAAGAGCGCTCCTACTGAACCATAATTGCCATCAATGAGCGGGATGAACATCTGAAAAAAGGAAAGATCAGGCCTTTTTAAATCTTCCGCCCTCATGCTTACAGCACTAATAATCACTCTGCTGAAACATCGCTCCCCTATGGGCTGCATATGCTAGCATTAATATGGCTCCTCATAAGAATACTTAAAAGGAAGAGGATCGGATCAAAATGGATGGGATATTATTTTCCATAGATTTTGATCCGGTTTTGGGGAAGATCATTCAGAGGCTAAATCCTTTTATGACTCTGGTTGAAGTTGATGGTGAAGAAGCCCACGCGCATCTGCCAAACTCAGGTAGGCTGCAAACGGCGCTTCATCCGGGGGATCTAGCATATCTTAGGAGACATGAGAGGGGTCCCTTGAGAAAGAGCGCCTACAGCGTTTTCGCCGTTCAACATAATGACACGAGGGTGATTGTAGACTCACAGTTCTCTAACATTCTAGCTAGAGAAGCCATTGAGCGGGGTCTCTTCAGCGATATGGCGGGATATCATGTGGTTAAGGAAAACTTTGTGGTGGATGATGATTCAAGGGTTAGGTTGGATCTCCTACTTGAAAGGGATTCAGAGAAGTTCTATATGGAGGTTAAAAGTGTAACCCATGTGGTGGACGGCGCCGCCCTCTTTCCGGATGCGCCGACAGCTAGGGGGAGAAAACATTTGATACAATTAGGCTTGCTTTCAAGACGCGGCTTCAGAGCCGGACTCCTATTTTCGGTTCAGAGGCCGGATGCAACTGTTTTGAAGCCGAATGTGGAGGTGGATCCGCAATTCTCAGAACTATTAAGAAAGGCTGTGGTGGATGGTGTGAAAATATTTACGTTGAAATCGAGCTTTCAGCCGCCTAAAACCGTAAGGCTGAAGGCGAATGATCCGGTTTTCACGTTTTAATGGAACCTTCCAAGAAATTGATTTTGCTTCTGACCGCCGGCTTCTCCATTAGGAGTTTCTCCTCGTCTCTAATGATGCCTTCCGATGTCAAATAACGGATTAGCTCATTGCTTATGAGCGGCTTCCCATTCTTTAGCGGATACATGTAGGGCAAATGTATTTCAGCCCTCTCGTTAAGCCGTATACGCAGGCCCTCCCTAACAGGTATATTCTCCAGTCTGACACCCTCGCTTACTAGTTTAGCCATATAAATCGCCCCATCAATAGAGAATTGACCTACACCGATATTCCTAGATAAGACGCCCGGAACCCTTGCGGTTATCAGCTTTCGCGTTCTTCCTCTAGCTGGATGATCGCCGAGAATCCCTCCGACTATGATTGCCTCTTTACCCTCCAAATCTTTCAGCCTCAACCCCTCCGACGCTCTAGGATCAAGAATAACTATTCTCTCCAGAGGGAAGATTTCCGCAAAACTCTCGCTTCTAACAGATCCAAGCTTAGAGAGAACTCTGGCATCCTTCAGATTCTTAACATTTGTGAAAATAAGCTTGCTTCCGCCAACAATCTTGGAGGCGCATGAATACTCAATATAAAGCCATCGACTAACCTCAGGCTCCAAATGTTCAATCACGAAAAACAAGTCCTAATCCTCCCTCCGAGGATAAGTGAAGGCTTAGAAACGACTTTACTATTTGGGTTCGCATCAGATTCAAACCCCGTTTACATTTGGGACTTAGATTTTGATTCTGAGCAAACCTAAGCCTTGAGAACAGATGCGCCGAAGATTTTAAAAAGTTTTTCGCCGGCGATTTCATGGTTAAAAAGCCGCTTGCAGCTTGATTAGAGAAAACTGCCCCATCACATTCTAGCCGCTCTTTATTGGGAAATGAACATGTAAAGGCGAATCCGATTCGCATTAAGCACAAAAAGTTTTAAATATAGAGGTCATAACAAATAATAATTAATGATTTATGGGGAATAAGATGATATGAGAGTTAAGACTATAAGTTTTCCGTTTTCTCTGGCTTTAATCGTTATTCTGTCCCTCAGTCTTGTCGGGCCTGCTCTTTCGCAGGGATCAACTACAGTCACCATTCAGCTCGCTCTGGTTCTCGACGGCTCTGGCAGCATATCCTCCAGTGATTGGAGTATAATCATCACTGGAGTGGCTAATGCTATACGTAATAATCTACCACATGATGGAACCGTGGAAATCACAGTAATCCAGTTTGGATATGATGAGCCGGAGTATGCAAGGGTTGAGGTGCCGCCCACAGTAATATCCAATGATACAGTGGCTGAGAATGTGGCTTCTCAAGTTGAAAGTATAGCCCAAAGTGGAGAGATGACTCCAATGGCTCACAGCCTATACTTAGCGTGGCAGACAGTTAAGGGATCACCCAATTTTGACCCCGGCCTCAAGCAGATAATTAATCTAGCTACTGACGGCGAACCTAATGTTCGGAACAATAATGCTACAAGCGATCTGGACGGAGAT
>CAZGXE010000044.1:0-9579 GCA_964529605.1 uncultured Candidatus Bathyarchaeia archaeon
TGACGATTTTTACATGCTTATCTTCAAGCAAGTAGTCTATATGCCAAAACCTCTTTTTATTTCTCGTAAGGTGGCGGGTCACCCTCTTCTCTAGGCTGTTTTGGGCTGAGCCAACATAGGCATAGAGCCCGCTCTCAAAAACTAATGTGCCAAGGGAGCCAACCCTTATCGATCTCTGCTTTTCAACCAAGATTACTAGAAGGTATATGCCTCTCATCTTGGAATTTCTCGCTAGTCACTAAGCTACTACGCAACTAATTATAATTATTATATTACTATATTTGAGGTATTATATTATTCTCTTGTGTCCAAAGAATCCGTTATAATAAGAAGGGCCAATCCATCGGATTTAGAGAGGCTTCGCCGGATAGAAGTTGAGTGCTTTCATGAAGAGGCTTTTCCACTCTCTTATCTGAGGTATATTATAGAGAACCCGAACTTCATCATGTTGGTTGCAGTGCTAGAAGGGGAGATCGCTGGCTTCATAGTTGCCTCCATAGAGGATTTTAGAGATAGCATTGCCGGTCACATATATTCCATAGATGTTAAGCCAAAGTATAGAAGGCGAGGGATAGGCTCAAAATTGCTTGAATCTATCGAGGAAATTTTAGGTGGAATGGGAGCTGAAGTATGCTATTTAGAGGCGCGAGCGGATAATGTTGCAGCCATAAACCTCTATCTCAAATGTAATTACCGAGCTCTTGAAAATCTGAGAAACTATTATGGCGTAGGGAAGAATGGGATTAGACTTGCGAAGAAATTGAAGGATGAGAAACCATTTTAACTCTCTTTTACCGGTCTATTCATCCATGCTAATCCTAGAAGACTTTTTATTAACTCAGGCAACATGCAATTAACATATATATGGCTTCAAAATATTTTTCATAAATCAATTAAGAGCGAAAAACATGAACTCGAAAAGAAGACTTTCAAGAAATTTTCTTTCGCTTTGTTTTATGGGAGCCTTTGCCATATTCAGCTCAACGATGTCTAAATCTCCAACTCTCTCATGGTTTTCAAAATTCCTTGGTGCAAACGATTTTGAGGTAGGGTTGATTGCGGCGGCAAGCACCATTACTGGAATCTTCGTTAATGTAACAGCCGGCTCCCTATCAGACGTTTACGGCAGAAGGAAATTGCTGATTGTTTCTGGGCTAATTTTCGCTTCAGCCCCATTTCTTTATCTTTCCGTAACTGAAATCTGGCAGCTGATCTTGGTTAGAATATACCATGGATTTGCAACAGCCATATTTATGCCTGTTTCCTTAGCTTATATAGCCGACTTGTTTTCCTCTCGTAGAGGCGAATTTATGGGGGTTTTCTCCTCCTCAACCATGATTGGCAGACTTCTAGCTCCCGTGGTCGCCGGTTTTCTAGTCTCCATCCAGTTTCTAGCTCCCTTCCAACTTGCCTATCTTGTCTGTGGGTCTGTGGGCCTCATAGCCATGTTTTCCTCTTTCCGAATAAAGCCGGTGGCCCATAGTGAAACTATCGGAAGGTCAAGGGAAAGCGTGATTGAAGGCTTAAAAACAATAGTTAGAAATGTCAATATCATTCTTGTTAGCTTGGCTGAAGCAGCTATATACTTCAGTATGGGCGCTGTTGAAACTTTCATGCCAATTTACTCAGATATTATTGGGATTGAAAAGTGGATAACTGGGCTAATCATCAGCTTACAGATATTAACTATAGCGCTTCTCAAACCGATAGCTGGTTTATTTTCAGATCGTTACGGGAGAAAACCTTTTATAATGACTGGTTTAGCGGTTTCAGCTGCAAGCCTGCTAGCGCTTCCCTTCACTAACAATTTTTACGGTTTATTATTGGTGATGATAATTTACGGATTAGGGGTATCATTAACTTCTTCTTCAACTTCACCATTAATATCGGAAATATCTTCAAAAGCAAGAGTCGGCTCCGGAATGGGAGCCTTAGAGACTATAAAAGATGTTGGTCACGCAACCGGTCCAATAGCAGCCGGATTTTTCATAGAAATTTTAGGATTCTTCCAAGCCTTTTTAACCGTAACTTTTGTTTTAATCGCAATTCTAGTGATCATGTACATTAAGTTAAAAGTTTAAACGATAACATGTGAGGATTCTTATCGTGGAGATTATAATCTTTTAAGTTCGAAGTGTTTAAGAATATTATTAAGAGAATTAATGAGGTGCGTTTATAAGGTTGGTTAATTGTGTGAATTGTGGTAGAGAAATATCGGAAGACGCAAACTATTGTCCCTACTGCGGTGCGCTACAGAGAGGAATATCGCGAGAGGAATATGAGGTTTCATCAGACGAGCTAATTAAGAAAATTAAAGAACTAATCCACAAAGGGAATGTTACGAAGATAATAGTGAAAAACGAGAAAAACGAAACTCTTCTTGAAATGCCGGTGAGCGTAGGTTTAATAGGGGTTCTGTTAGCCCCTTGGGTTGCTGCTTTAGGGGTCATAGCGGCGTTAGCAACAAAGTGTAAAATAATAGTTGAAGAGAAAAAGTGAAGATTTTGGGGATTACGATATGCTGGAGCTTAGGGTTGGACATCGAGGTGCAAGGGCATACGAGCCTGAGAACACAATACGTAGC
The DNA here is from genome assembly GCA_964529605.1 of uncultured Candidatus Bathyarchaeia archaeon. GTDB lineage: Archaea > Thermoproteota > Bathyarchaeia > Bathyarchaeales > DTEX01 > DTEX01. Next base: position 2,585 of record CAZGXE010000044.1, read on the forward strand.
TTCAGAAGGGCATTAGAGTTAGGTGTGAACGCCGTTGAACTTGATGTTCGGAGAACAAAGGATGATGAATTGGTGGTTATACATGACGCTAAGGTTGATAGAATAACCAATGGCAAGGGTTTGGTCAATGATTTGACGCTTAAGGAGATCAAGAATTTGACCGCTGAGAAAGGTGAGAAAATACTGACTTTGAATGAAGCTTTAGATTTCCTTGATAGAAAAGTGAAAATACTTATAGAATTGAAGGAGTCTGGATTTGAAGAGAAAGTTTTAGACAATATTATGGGAAAGGGATTGGAGGATAACGTGATCATCATATCTTTCCATGAGGAAGCGTTAAGGAAGGTTAGGGAGCTAAACAATAGAATTGAAACAGGTCTAATCTACGTGAAACATAAAGATCCAATAGGAACGGCATTATCTTTGAAGGCCCAATATCTGCTCTCACTATATAGGTTTGTTCACTCATCATTCGTTAAGAAAGCTCATGAGAACGGTCTAAAAATTATTGTTTGGACAATAAACACATTGGAGGAGGCTCAAAAATACGCAGATAAAGGTGTTGACGGAATAGCTAGCGACAAACCGGACATACTTTCTAAAATTCCATGATAGAAAGAATAAGAGCTGGAAATGATCCTAGTGGCTTCTTCACCAATTCAGTTATTTTTAACCTTTTTCCGCTTATAGTTCTCTTCCAGGGTATAACGTCTCGTTCTAGTGTTGCAGCTGATTTTGCCTTCCTCAAAGAGCTTCCGCAGAGCTCTAAAGACCATTTTAGGCTTCCTATTTAATCTCTCAGCTATTTCAAGGAGGGTTAGGGGCTTAGATTCGCTTAGGAGATTTAAAATTTCATTTTCAAGCTTACCCATTTGAGCTCACTATTATTGTAGATCGTGCTTATGACCTTTATTAATCATAGGTCTAAGGAGTTAGATGACTTAAGCCACCATTGAGAAGTTTGTCTCAGATTTATGGTAAATATAAATTAAGGTAGACATAGCTTATTGTTAGCTGGAGAAAAATTGGGAAAGTGTTCAATCTGCGGTGTTAGTTCTCCTTTAATCTCAGGTAATCTAGGCGTTTGCGCTAAATGTATTAAAGAAAAACCTAGTGAAGCGTTTAAGGTAGTTGAGAGGGTGCGCAGAACTTCACGGAGCATATTTGGTTTGCCGCCTAAGGTTCCAAGGAGCCCACATGGAGTGCCATGCGGTATGTGCGCAAATGAATGCTTGATTGAATCTGGTGAAAGTGGATTCTGCGGCTTAACCCAGAATAAGAATGGCCGGCTTATACGTTTAGGCGGCACCTCAGAAAGAGGAATTTTAGAATGGTATTATGATGCCCTACCGACAAACTGTGTTGCATGGTGGTTCTGTCCAGGCTGCACCGGTGCCGGCTACCCAAAATATGCCTATAAGGCAACCGCTGAAGTCGGCTACAAGAATCTAGCGGTCTTTTACGGCGCATGTAGCCTGGATTGTCTATTCTGCCAGAACTGGCATTATCGCTATTTATCCCAAAAGCTAACTCCCTATCTGAGCAGCGAGGAGTTAGCCAGCAAAGTTAACGAAAAGGTTTCATGCATATGCTTTTTCGGAGGGGACCCCTCGGTTCAGATGCCTCATGCGATAAGAACCAGTGAAATAGCTCTGAAGAAAGCGGAGGGTGAGGGACGAATATTAAGAATATGTTGGGAGACGAACGGTAATATGCGCAGGGAATTCGCTATTAAAGCGGCTGAATTATCGCTTAAGAGTGGCGGAATTATAAAGTTCGATTTAAAGGCATGGGATGAGAACCTTCATATGGCGTTATGCGGAGTATCCAATAGGTCTTCTCTCGAAAACTTTAGGATCATTGGCGAAAAATACCTTAGAAAAAGACCGGAGGTTCCGGTTCTTACTGCAAGCACCCTTCTCATCCCAGGATACATATGTGCAGGAGAGGTTGAGAGAATAGCTGAATTCATCGCCAGCGTGGATTCACGGATACCCTATACACTTCTAGCATTCTATCCGCAATATGTTATGGATGATCTGCCCACAACAAGCAGGAAACAAGCTTACGAATGCTATGAGGTAGCCAAGAAACATTTAGAGAACATCAGAATCGGGAACATTCATTTACTATCCTAGAACCGCAGACCGAAACTTAAACCAGTAGAATATCGTTTAACTATGAAAAGGGAATTCCTCCAAGAACATTCAGATTCCCCTTTATAGGGTGTTCTTAATTTTATATTAGCCTCCGCTTCAGAAGGAGGAGTTTCCTCGCTAGGAACTTATTATTTTTCGAATGTTTGGATTTACTGTTCATTAATGATTTTTATTAGTAGAAAAGATCTCTCTGATGCCCCTTTCAGATTGGCGCATTAGGTTCGCGGGGAAATTTCTCGGCTAAGAGGGCTTCTCTTAAAGTAAGATTGATTAGTCAAAATTGAAGGAGAAAAAAGAGGATGCTTTCGCATAGATGCCTTTCAGATTTATAGTCCAAAGATGTAGAGTCCGATTAAAATCGGGGCGAAAACCTCGGCTACTAGAGACATAACTGTGATCATAGTGTTTAGGGATGGGCCAGCGGTGTCCTTGAATGGATCGCCTACTGTGTCACCTACAACCGCGGCCTTATGGGCTTCCGACCCTTTTCCCCCGTAGGCTCCTGCCTCAATGTATTTTTTAGCATTATCCCAAAGCCCGCCGGAATTAGCCATAAACAATGCGAAGATTATACCTGTAATGATGCTTCCCGCAAGGAATCCCGCGAGCGCCTCCTTCCCCAAGAATACTATTGTTAGCACGGGAACTATTATTGCTAGGGAGCACGGTAACATAAGCTCTTTAATAGCTCCCTTCGTGGCGATGTCTACGCATGTGGCATAATCCGGGCTCTTTTTCCCCTCCATTAATCCGGGTATTTCTCTGAACTGCCGTCTTATTTCCTCAATCATTCTTCCAGCGTTCCTTCCAACAGCTAAAATTAGTAATGCTGAAAGCAGGGGCGGCATCATACCTCCGAGAAACACTCCCACAATAACTTCCGGACTCATTAAGTCCAGTACTTCTATGTCAACTAGGTGAGCGTAGGCTGCAAAAAGTGCGAGAACCGTCAATGCGGCGGCGCCTATGGCAAAGCCCTTTGTAATGGCTTTTGTTGTATTTCCAGCTGCATCCAATCTATCCGCAATCTCAATGACTTTTTCGCCTAGTCCGGATTGCTCAGCTATTCCTTTCGCATTGTCTGATATGGGTCCGTAGGCATCAGCTGATATAGTCATCCCTACTGTTGCTAGCATTCCCACCGCTGATATTGCGATCCCATAGAATGGATCAACATTAAATGCCACGGAGAGATACCATGCGGCTAAGGTGGCGGCGCAGATGCCGATTATGGGCGGAACTATGCTGATCAAACCGTAGGAGAAGCCGGTCAGTATGTTTATGGCTGCGCCGGTTGTTGATGCTTGGGATACCTTCTGTGCTGGCGGCCTATCTATGGAGGTGAAATAATCGGATGTGAGGCCGATCACTGCTCCTGCAGTTAACCCGGAAAGTGTGGGTAGGAGGGTTCCCAGCCATCTGTCCCCCTTCAATCCTGAAAGGTATGTAACTATTAGGAGGAGAATGGCGAAGATTATCCATGTGGAGAATGCTCCTCTATTGAGTGCTGCTCCAGGATTTCCTTTTATACTTAGCTTAACAATTAATACGCCCAGGATTGAAGCGAATAACCCTGCAGCCGCTATCATGAACGGCAGTACCGCTAGTATAGGCTCTCCCTTTTCTGCACCGATGATTGTGGCAGCCACAATACTTGCAATGTAGGAGTCAGTTAGATCAGCACCCATTCCGGCGACGTCGCCAACGTTATCGCCAACGTTATCTGCGATCACCGCGGGATTTCGAGGATCATCCTCAGGGATTCCAAGCTCAACCTTCCCTACAAGATCAGCGCTTATGTCAGCTGTTTTCGTGTAGATGCCTCCTCCAGCCTTTGCGAAGAGCGCTAGGGCGCTGGCTCCGAAGCTGAAACCTAGTGCTACGTTTGCAGCGTCAACATCACTCCAGCCTAGAATAGCATTATATACGTGAAAGAGCAGACCTATACCTAAAATGGATAAACCAACAACGAATAAGCCCATAACCGCCCCACCATAAAACGCTACTGGAAAAGCTTTTCTTAATCCCTGCTTCGCTGCATTAGCTGTTCTAACGTTCGCTTCAACAGCAGCTGTCATTCCAATATAGGCAGCAATAGTAGTGCATATTGAGCCGAAAAGATAGGCTACGCTCATACTTACTCCAAAATAAATTTCTCTGCGAAGCCCGTAAAGAACTCCAAGAACAGCCGACATTGCCAAAACGAAGATGATCAATGTCATATTCTGCCTTCTAAGGTAGGCCTTTGCGCCCTCCTTAATGGCCTCAGCAATCTTCCTCATTTTTTCAGTACCACTTTTCTGACTTATAACATACCAATAGAGATAGGTAGCCAGTCCAACAGCGGTTAAACCGGCTGTAAGTGTCATATAGAACCAATCCACTAAATTCTGCCTCCTGATATTCTTCTTAAATATGAATTTTATTTTTTATATAAACCTTCTAGAAACTCCTCCAGTTTATAAATTTACTGCATGCAAGAGGATTGTTTTAAGCAGGCATCTCAGCCTTTTTAACTGGAAGTTTAGAAAATTAGGAAAATCTTATTTAAGACGCTATACATTTATCACGTTTTAGTAATACTGCCATTTGGAGTTGACCTCTACGGGAATTAACGCTGGGCTAATTGGTTGCGGGGCAATAGGTACAGTTATAGCGGAGGCTATAGACTGCGGAAAAACGGGGGACATGAACCTAGTGATTGTTTACGATATTATTCAGGAGCGGGCTGAAAGGCTTGCCTCCAAACTCGCTCACAAACCCCTCGTTGCCAGAAGCGCTGACGAAATCTTTCAGAGAAGCGATGTTCACATAGTTATTGAAGCAGCCTCACAGGAGGCAGTTAGAGAATATGCTGTTAAGGTTTTGGCCAGCAATAAGGATTTGATGGTTATGAGCACAGGTGCACTGCTCGATGATAGCTTACTCGCCGAAATAATAAAAGCCGCCAAGAAGAGTGGAAGAAGAGTCTATGTGCCCTCCGGCGCAATAGTTGGCTTAGATAATGTGAAGTCAGCAGCCATAAGCCGCATTGAAGAGGTTACGCTTACAACTAGAAAACCTCCGATAAGCCTTAAGGGTGCACCTTATGTTGAAGAGAGTAAGATTGATTTATCCTCACTGAAGGAGCCACTTGTCCTTTACGAGGGAACGGCTAGGGAAGCAGTTAAATTATTTCCTCAGAACGTTAATGTTGCGGCTTCATTAAGTCTAGCTGGCATAGGACCTGATAGAACAAAGGTTAGAATAATTGTTGATCCAAACATAAAAAACATAGTTCATGAGATCCATGTCAAAGGAGAGTTTGGTGAGATCCATACGAGAACTGTAAATAAACCTTCCCCGAAGAACCCGAAAACCAGCTACATAGCCGCTCTCTCAGCAATAGCAACCTTGAAGAGAATAAGCGGCAACTTGATTATTGGAACCTAGATTTATTATTTATCATTGAAAGAGGATTTAGGCTTTTCAGTTAAAATATTAAGTATGGCCAAAGTTGCATACATTGCTTCCTCAGTTCTAACAGTCTCAACAGCCTGTCTCGGCACGGTATTAACTATGAAATCTGCTAGCTCATCTAATTTCATGCCTTCCCGTCTAACAATCTCCTGAAGCCCCTCTGTTGGGGATCCAAATGCAACGAGCACACTCTTTGATCTTCGCCACCTCGCCAAGAGGTCATCTTTAACCTTCATGAAGGGTTTCCCACGTCTAGAAGTCGCTATAACCATATCAAAGGAGCCTTCTTTAATGATTCGTCCTAAGGGCAGCTTAGAGGCGGTAACTCTATATCCCCAGTAGATGGGGATTTCGTCCGGGCTTGCTAATATCGCCTTCGGATTTTCCCCGCCTTCAATAATTTTAACTGTTATGCGGGTTCCCGGAGGGATCCGCGCACCCACTGTTGGGATTGGATGCTCAACTCCTATATCGGCAAGAACACCACGCTTGCCCCTTGCAACAGCTATACCTTCCCGAAATTCACCAACCTTCAGCTTTCTTATCCTACTTTTAGTTGGGTGATGAGGTGTTCTAAGTGGCGGCAGTATACCGGCGTAGCGTAATTTGGGCATTAGCTTAAAGAGCTTCTTTCTGAGATATTGCGGCGTCTCCATATAGGATAGGACTGTTGCTATAAAATCTAGATCCCTACTCTGATTCACATGAGGCGTATCCGAGTAGATTATTATCTCATCAACACGGAATATGGCTAGGGAACGCCCTATTAATCCAATTTTGAAAGTCTTCTCCCTTAGATGTGGAACATCAGAAATTATCGATGCAGGTATTGCCACACATAGTTTTAGATGACGCTTTAAAGGCTGGACAGACAGATTCTTTACCCCATCTTATCCTTTATAGTGAACTAAGGTTAAAAATACTTTTCTCAGACGCTATTTGAAGGAAACCTCGCTTCTAGGCTACTTTAAACTGAATAGGAAAAGTTCAGTTTTGATGGAAATTCTCTTTTACAAGTAATAGGGAAAAGATCGCGCGAGTGAAAGCATATATGCCTAATTGTTTAAGAATTCCCATGATGCAATTATGACTGAACCAAGTTTTAGTAGGGCTCTGGTTACTGGAGGCGCCGGCTTCATAGGTAGCCACCTAGTCGACGAATTAATGGAAAGCGGAGTTAAAGTTGTCGTTCTCGACAATCTAAGCGGCGGGAGACTCAGCAATCTCTCAGAATGGCTTAAGAATTCAAGATTTAGGTTTGTTATGGGTGACATGCTTAACCCAAAGGATGTGGAAAATGCGGTAAGAGGCTGCGAAATAGTCTTTCATTTGGCAGCCAACCCGGAGGTTAGGTTGGGGTCTGTTGCACCAGACGTA
>CAZGXE010000045.1:0-9534 GCA_964529605.1 uncultured Candidatus Bathyarchaeia archaeon
TTCCAATTCCCGCATTCAACCATCTCCCTCTTAAATACTCTATATGAGAAATTCATAGACTTCAGCGAGGAAAATACGGTTGGAAGGGAAAGAAAAAGAGGAAATTATGTAGGAAGAAAGACCCGACGATATTACGAATCCTTTTGAAGACCCCTTCACTTATATATCTGAATTATTGATTGTAAGCAACAAATTTCCGTTGAAGATTACATATTCCACGCATTTTTGCATTTTAAGCCGACTTAAGCTTGAGCGCTACTACGGTGTCTATTGGATCAGGCATCTGCGCCGGCATCAGGAGGCCTAAGTCTTCACCAACATCTTTTATCTCTATGTCTGAGCCATCCCTAACCAGTGTGGCATAATCCACCTTTCCAGCCATTCCAGGAAGGACAACTCCACGCCGCCAGCCAGACACGTAATTGAAGAGATGCGCATATAAGGTGTCTCCCTTCTGGGTGTAGCGTGCGTCAGGCGGAGGAATAAAATTGCTCCTACCAGCCCCATAGATTGACTCACCGTTCTCACGCATCCACTTGCCGATCTTCTTGAGCCTAATTACAAACTCCTCGGGAATTGTGCCTCTCGGGGTTGGTCCAACATTCAAAAGTAAGTTTCCACCCTTACTGACCACATCTACAAGCATCCGTATCAGCTGGGCTACGGATTTAAGCTTCGGATCCTGCCTGTAGTAGCCCCAAGATTGCCCTATTGTCACACATGCCTCCCAGAGCTTCTCCTTAAACTGATCTTGGGCGGGGATGTACTGCTCCGGGGTTGTAAAGTCCCCCGGCAAACCTAATCTATCGTTAATCAATATATCCGGGTTTATTTTCCGAGCCATGCGAACTATCTCCTCAGCCCTCCACTCCTTCGCCCCATGCCCCTCATAGGAGAAGTCAGGCCACAGGATGTCTATCTTCCCGTATTTTGTGAGCAGTTCATGTATTTGGCCGTGGAGGTACTCCACGTACTTGTTCCAGTCTCTCTTTTCAGCCTTCGCCTTTGGGTTGTTTCTTTGGGGATGCAGGTGGTCGATTGTGTAGTGGGGGTGATGCCAGTCTAGGAGGCTGTAGTAGAAGCCTATTCTTAGGCCTGCGCGCCTAAAAGCCTCAACCCAAGGTTTGATTAGATCCCTCCCGTAGGATGTGTTTGTCACCTTGAAGTCTGTTAGTTCACTGTCGAAGAGGCAGAAGCCGTCATGATGCTTAGTTGTTATCACAGAGTATTTCATCCCAGCCTCCTTCGCCAGCCCAGCCCACTCATCCGGGTTATAATCAACGGGATTAAACCTATAGAAAAGACTCTCATACTTCTTCTTAGGAACCTCCTCAATGGAATAATACCACATGTCCCTTGCCGTGATCGAGTATAGACCCCAATGGATGAACATACCGAACCTTGCTTCACGCCACCATTTAGTACGGTCAATTTCAGCCAACTTAGCTTCACCCATCATCTATAATCTCTCCTGATGAAAAATCTCCATTCACCCAATAGTGGATTTTTATGCTGGCTATATAAGGCTTCTCTAATTTTCTGATTTTTATCTACAAATATGATCGTCAATTGTTGAGAGAAACCGTTAAAGTTAACTCTAAATCCTAAAAGATCGTAATGAAAACTGAGGGATTAATTGCTGACGCATAAAAATTCCTTTTTAATCTAAAAAAATTTGAGTGGGAAGAAGACTCTTTCTTAATGATAGGCTATGGAACCGAAATATCTTGTTTATCTGATGCTTCTCGTAGCTTTCTTAATCCTTCTCCATCAGTATTTAAATTGGGGGGTTTGGTTTGAAATCAGAGACGTACATCATGAAACATTCGCTGTGGCAGCTTTCACACTTGCCGTCGGAATATGGTTAGGATCTCTATGCGAGAAAAGAAGAAAAAGATAGACTGTTTAGTACCCTTTAACTTAATATTTTTCTATCATGAAAGATGGTGACTGAGAGGAGAAATGGACGCAATCCGAATCATGATGGAACATGGATTTAACTGTTTCCGTCTCCGACTATTTGTAAACCCCACCCCACGCGATCAGCTCGGCCTATTCACGGGAAACAGCATATCCATATCGTCCACTCAGCTTTAAATGGCTACCATACGCAAACCCAGCTTACATGACATGGCCTTTAACACCTGAAGGACAGAAGCAATTCCTAATTGAACTTATGGAAGCAGTAAAACGGGGCGCCTAACGACCTCGGATTAGGGGTATTTTGGTGGTTCCCTGAATCCATTCCAGTGAAGAGATTAGCAGTTTGGAATGATGGGGCCACGGCTCTATTCGATCAGGCTGGCCGTGTTCTGCCGGCTATTAACGCTTTCAAGGAGTTTCATGAAAAACAAATTGGATGTGTGTTTCAAAAATAAACCTTAGCCCCAGTGTTTTATGAGTGAATTCTGGATTAAAATTGGGCAGCTAGGAATGAGGGCTAACATCTAGGAAGGCTGGAAACTGGAGATTGAGAATTTAACCTCGACATTGGAAAGGGTGAAAAATTCTTTTTGCTTTGAGCGTTATTTAGAGTAATAGTACTTGTGCTTTTCCATAGCTTGACAGAGGGCCTCGATATTAGATAAGGGAACGTCGGGGTAAATATCAGCCTTCAATGCAAGCCCACCCTTCTTCGACCCCAATTTGACAATCACGTTTTTGATATGCTTCTCTATCTCCTCCGGCGTTCCGAAGGGCATTAAATACTGCCTATCTACGTCTAGGTCTATGCAGACCTCCCCCTTGAGTTTTCTTCCTATATTCTCAATTCCATTAACCGTATCTTGCAAATTTAGCATGCTCACGCCAGCCTTTACAAGGTCCTCCGCAATCTCCAGGATATGCCCGTCGCTGTGTAGATAAACATGGACACCGGCCTCCCGGCATGGCTTAAACATTCTGGCGTTTAGAATCCTAATACCCTTTTCCTTAGTTTTTCTTAAATAATTTCTGTTACCGCCCCTTCTAAGAGGCTGCTTGCAGACTTTACATACTGTTCCCTCTGAAGGGGATCAGCGATCTCAATGTGAGAAGCTGCTTTCTTATCTGATCTATGAAGTTTCTGTTTGAGTGCTTCCATGTGGTGAGTATGCCGAATATTCGGGTGATACGGAGGGCAACGGAATACCTATCACTATCGGCCTTACCTATGAACATGATAGTCTTTTAGAGAAGACTCTAATCGGCTGAGATTTTATAAGCTTTCAGCCACTTGAAAAGTGTAGGATCCCGACCCAACTGTGAAGACTATGTATTTGCCTTCTTTTTTGCCGGAGGTGATTTCCGGCGGTGCGTTCTGAAGACGGTTGTTTTTCCAGATCACCCTTCCGCTCTCTTTAACTATTGGATTCTTCAATCCGATTGTTGGAACGTAAATTTTTCCTTCACTGTTTACGGGGATTGTTACTTCCAGTGTGAGGGAGCCTCCCTTCCTCGCCCATCTGGATGACACAAGGCCTCTAATTGTGTTAACTGATGCAGAAACATGGCTGAGATCACCCGCTACATGCGGCTTCACGATAACCTTTTCGAACCCTGGAGCAGAGGGATCAACATTTATACCAGCTAAAACCTTATAGAACCATGCGTCTACGCTGCCGAGCATTATGTGATTGTGGGAGTTCATATCTGATTCAACCATGTATTCCCATCTCTCCCAGAGTGTAGTGGCGCCGTTTTCCACCATGTAACCCCAGCCGGGGTAGGTTGTTTGGGTGACAATTTTATATGCTAATTCAGTGTAGCCGTATTTTGTTAGAGTGTCAAGCAGATATCTTGTCCCAACAATGCCCGTTCCTAGGTGGGAGTCGCGGTCCACAATTATGTCCTGCAATAGCTTATTGAGAACAGTCTCTCTCTTCTCTTCTGGAACCATATCAAGATAGAGCGGTAATAGATTAGATGTTTGGCTACCGGTTATTAAAGTTCGCCAGTCGAACGTGTAGTGGTCCCCCTTCAGAAACTCCTTGTTAAACGCCGTTTTAATCTTCTCCGAGAGGCACGCGTATTTTTCTTCGTCATCAGATCTTCCGAGCACGTGAGCAATCTTAGTTAGTAATAGGCAGTCATAATAGTAGTACCAAGTGGAGATTAGCTCTCCCGGAGTTTCCAAGGTCTTTTTCTGGAAGCCGGGGGGAACCCAATCGCCGAATTTGCTGTATTTCACAATATAATTTTCGGATTTCGCAGCTAAGAAGTCAACCCACTTTCTGATGGTTTCATAATTCTCCTCGAGGATTCTTTTGTCGCCGTAATGTAGATAGACAAGCCATGGAATGGTGATGCATGCGGTTCCCCAAGCGGGATCAGCTGGGTAGGGATCGAAGAGTTCCGAAAACAGCCAATGAACAGGGACAACATCCGGCACACTTCCATCTTCTTTTTGCGCAGCTCTAATGTCGCGTAGCCACTTCATGTAGAAGGCTGCCATGTCAAAGTTGTATAGTGCTTCTTCGGCTGAGAGCTGTGCGTCACCCATCCACCCTAGTCTCTCATCACGTTGGGGGCAGTCGGTCGGTATGCTCATGAGGTTGCTCAGCTGCGACCAAAAGACGAGTCTGTGGATGCTGTTGATCAGCTGGTTTGAGCAGAGGAAGGATCCCTTCTGCTTAACATCAGTATGCACAACTATGCCTTTTAGGGTGTCAATTATAGGAGTATAGGGGAGCCCTGTGACCTCCACATATCGGAATCCATGGTAGGTGAATCTTGGCTCATAAACTTCGGTTCCCTCCCCCTTTAGGATGTATACGTCCGTTGCCTTCGCCCCTCTGTTTGGCGCAGTGTTTATTGTCCCATCAGGGTTGAGTAGCTCCGCGTATCTGAGCTTAACTTCCGTCCCTCTCGGGCCGCTGACGGTCAGCCTAACCCATCCAGTGAAGTTCTGGCCGAAGTCGAAAACGTAGACGCACGGCTTGGGGTTACTTATGTTTAAAGCCGTTAGCGTTCGGACAGCCCTTATCGGCGGGAAAGTTGCCTGCGAAACCAAGGTTCCGCCTGGAGGATCCATCACAGTTACATTCTCCAACTGGGAGTCGTCGTATCCCGGTTGGTCCCAGCCTTCCTTCTCCAGCCTTGCATCATAAACTTCGCCATCGTAAATGTCGTTCTCTACTACTGGCCCCTTCGAAACTTTCCAGCTTTCATCGGTTACAATTATTTTTTCATCACCATTAGCTAGGCTTATGTTTATTTGCAGAATAACCTTAGGAGGAGCATTATAATGTTTGCAGTATCTTCCCCTACCAAGCATTACTCCGACGACGTTTTCACCCTTCCTTAAGTAGCTGGTTATGTCATAGGTGGAGTATAGAAGGATCTTATCATACTCAGTCAGTCCGGGATCAAGCTGACGGTCACCAACTTTCTTACCGTTTATTCTTAATTCGTACCAGCCCAGCCCAGAAATGTACGCTCGCGCTTGTTTAACCTGACCTTCTATCATGAATGACCTGCGGAGGAGATCGTTTCCCCCAATCCACCTAGCCTCCCAATCTTCCGGATTTAAGAGACCCATCTCGAAGGTGGCTACGTTGCTGAAGGGACTCACCTTGTTCTTATCATCCCACCAACGAACTTTCCAATAGTAGGTTCTCCGGCTTTCCAATGGTTTTCCATCATATTCTATGTTTACGGTTTCTCTTGATACAACCTTACCGCTGTCCCACATATCACCAATGTTTTCATCGAGTTTTTCCCGCGAACTAGCCACCAGTATCTGGTATGCATATTGTACGCGACCACGCTCACTATGATGTAGCCTCCAAGAGAATCTGGGTTGAGCTACATCGATTCCAAGAGGATTCTCCGTGTATTCACATAGTAAATCGGTTGGTTTTTGTATAGTTTGAGCATTTTCTTCTATTAATTGATCTGAAAACAAATAACCACCTCTCTCATAGTAATCCAAAAACAGAGCATATTAAGCTTTTTCAGTTTTCTGATGGGAAAAAGATGCTCGTTGAAAATAAATGCCATTATAACTCTTTAATTAAAAACGGATCCTCTATTCTTACAAGGTCTAGAATGGTTTTTCGGCTTTTTCGGTCAAATTCGATTGCTATGTCTATATCGCTTTTTGGGCTTTGTTTTCCTTTTACAAATGAACCGGAAACAGTCATGAAAACTATGTCATTTTTTTTTGGCGAACGGGGTAGATTACTTCCCTCATTTTAAATTTCCCAAACCATTCTCGGAACGGTACATTCGCTGCATGCTGCCCTAGATATACTTTTATCTTTTATTTTTCTCATCAAGATGGAAAGAGGGTCTAAAATGCTAGGAGGCCCGAGGGCAGCTAAACCTGAAGAGTTGATTGATATAGTTAATCTGGTGAGCTCAGTTTTTAAAGTTAAGCCAAGCTCGCCTTTGATATTGATGGATCTCTTTCCGCAGCTTTTCAATTTGGATAACTTGGAAAACCTTCGAGTGATAACTTATGATGGCAAACCAGTCTCTCACGTAGGCATATGGGAAGGGGAGCTTCTCATCTACGGTTGCTGGTTTAAGGTTGGGATGATAGGAAGCGTCTGCACGCATCCCAACTATAGAAACAGAGGCTACGCATCAGCTCTGGTGAGAGATGCTTTTTCTAAAATGAAGAGAGATGGCATAGATTTAGTGCTTGTTTCCGGATTTAGAAACCTGTACAGAAGGGTTGGGTGCGTAGAAGCAGGTAAAGTTTACACTTATAATATACCACGAGGAAAGCTTGATTTAAATCTCGATGACATAAGCATAATTCATTACAGTGAAGATCTCTTAAAGGATTTGATCGAAATCTATCATAGAGAGCCAGTTAGGTATAGACGTAGCCTTGAAGAGTTTAAGATCCTACTTGGACGTGGATTACGATACGAGGATCTTAAGATTTATACCGCCATAAACAGAGGCAGACCTTTAGCTTACATAGCGATTGAATCGTTTCTAAACGAGAATGTACCTACGATAGTAGAGTACGCGGGACCCCGAAGCATAATCTTATATCTGATTGAGAGGCTTCTCGAAACTTTAAATGTAAACGCGATTAAATTGACCGTGCCATCTCAAGACTTGGGAATGCTATATCTTTTAGAAGAACAGAACTTGGAGAAGACGCCTTCTGAAGCCCCCGCAAGTATGGCCATAATAAACCCGCAAAGCTTTCTGGAGAAGATTCAGCCTTACTTGGAAGAGAAGATGGGAGAGAAAGAATCCCGCAGGTTCATCCATGATCTGGTTCATGAAAAAATAAAGCTTTACCTAAACAGGGAAGAGACAACTTTCTTAGATTCCCAAGCTCTTACACTCCTCTTCTTCGGAGCACCCGACAAACTTAGAGCACCCCCACAGCCTGAAGTTAAAATCAAGCCCCGCCCAAAATCTCTATCCCATGCTCTGCCCCTGCCAACGCCAATATACGGATTAAACTATATCTAGGGCATCCCTAAAGAGTCTACCTAACATGATAATGCCGAACTTTTTGGACCACCTTGAATAGTTGACGTAACTTGTCGGTTGTGGATATTGATGCAGAATTTGAAAGAGGATTTCAGACTTCTTGTTCGGGAACCCAAGGCTTCTACAGATTCACTTCCACAAGCGCAAGTGAGTGGTAAGGGAGTGGGAAATGATGGAGGGGGAGGGATTTGAACCCATCGAAGCGTGGAGATATCTTCCGCATTTTCCTCTATTTTTTATTTTATACCTAAATTCTTTTTTTGATTGCCGCGAGAAAAGATATGGAGAGATGTTATTCTGTAGAAACTCTATGTGAAATTGTGAGTGAAGGGTGACGAAATCATAATATTTATTTGTGGTCAAACAATCGTTAGGGGAATAGTATACATCCATCTTTTTCAGGACTTTTTGTACATCCAATCACTCATAAGCCGCTGATCTTCTTTGGAATGGTTGAAGATAGTACGTCCAGGCATATGTGATATCTTATGACCAACCATAACAATCAGTGACTTGCTAAAAGGCCATAAATAACACTTATATGTATAATTGAAAGCTAAAGATGCAAAATTTAAAAAATAAAAGAGGATTCATGAAATAGATCTTCTATATAGAGTAGCGGCTAATCCAGCGATGAATGTAAAGAAGAGCAGTATGTAGGGAACCATAATCTGTAATAAGTTGATCGAAACTATTTCTCCTCCAACTGGGGGAGCAGCTATTACTATGTCGGCGAGAGGAAAACTCTCGGGCCACCACCGTGAGCTCCCCAAATCATTGTCATAGTACACCGCTTCGAAACCTACAGTATCACCTATTGAAAGGCTGAAATCATGGCTATCATCATCTGTATCGAGTGGATGATAAAACTCGAAGCAATAGTCGCCTACGCCACTCGGATTAGTGTGGGATGCAGCTCCAGCAGTATCCATTGTTCCGCTAGCATCAGTATCTCTCATCCACGCTGGCCGAATGGAACTATAAAAAACGTCTTCTAAAGATCCTCCTCCTTTTATTCCCCATTGATCATCACCATCCTCCCACCAGCTACCATCATGGTCATTATCAAATTGGAGGTTAAAATATTCCCCACTGGTTATATTCATCGTTCTCCACGATTGCTGCAACATAGAGGTTCACCCTATCATTCTTAATGTATAGGGTTACATCGTGACTCTCCTCATCATATGTTAGAGTGAATGTAGCTACAGCAGCATCGTCCCATTCTCCAGGAGATAAAACACCATCTATAGTTGGAGTGACAAATGCCCATGCAGATAGCACATCACCTGAATGACCATGGACAATAGGCATCTGACATGCTTCAACAGCAACCAAGAGGAAGAATGTCGAAAAGACCGAAATCAAGATTTTCTTCTTCAATCTTACCGAATCCAATAGGAGATTAATAAAGAAGATGTATTAAAGCTTGATTCATCAACAATAAATTTTTTGCTTCATTAAAATAGTCTCGAAATTAGACCTAACCTTCTTTTTTAGCCCATTTTTTTCATCACCAGAAGGGGGTAGGTCTGGATAATGCGTTATAAATGTCAAATATTGAACCAAAAAATTTGAAAAATTAGGCCTAATTTCATTTCAATTCTTTGAGGTTACTGCACAATAGTAATCCCTGAGAAAATTTTTCATTCTTCTTTTGAGAATGAATGAAGCGTATTCATTTCAGCAACAAACGCTTGAAGAATCTTTTCCCTTGAGAGGAGGGGAGGGGGTAGGTGTAGCAGTAAGCCCTGCAGCCAGCTGATTGGAGGGGGGAATGGGTAAAAAACGGGTTGTTTTGATTGGTGAAAAGCTAATATAAATCATGTTAATCAGCAGCTTGAAAACGCGGGAATTACGTGTTAAACTCATCGCTGAACTTGAAAGGGGTTGAGGTTTGAACCTAACATTTTCACAGCAATCTCCCAGAAAAAACTTGTTTTTAAGCCTGTTCTTGAAAAACGTCAAAATTTTTGGTGGACGTGGAAGATTTGAACCCGCCCCACAGTGGCGATATCTCCCGCAAACCCCCATTTTCTTTTTTCTGTTTCTTGAAGCAATTGCTTCAAAATTCAATTTTTCAACTATACGTAA
>CAZGXE010000046.1:0-9419 GCA_964529605.1 uncultured Candidatus Bathyarchaeia archaeon
TCATTATGGTCTGAGCAGAAAATTTCTCCCGAAACACTTCTTATAGTCAAAGTCTTATTATATGGATTTGTAATATTAAAAATGATAACTACAGTTTTCAATTGAGAATCATATCGACTACCTAAATATTTAATTTCCGGACCTCTGAGAAATCTTGGTTCGACCTCAGGTATTAGGAGCGTAAGCAGGTTATCGCGATAGGTTATGAAAGCCCAGCATAAAGGACCGGCTACTGTGATTATAGTTAAAATTGTGAGTGCCAGTCTTAGGGAATCCATTCTTTCTCCCCGAACAGTTCATCATTACGCTCAGAGTACACTCACTCAATGATATATCTCTTATGGTTTAATATTCAATAATGTTCCCTTCAATCCAGCTTTATAATATTTAACACTCTATACATTACTAAGTTTCTTATAGTATTTCCGTCAAATAATCTTTGGAGAGGAGGCGTGTATCGTGATGATGGTCACCGTTATAGGTGGAGGTGTTATCGGCGAGGCCGTTGCAAGAAACCTATCTTCAAGCGGATATGATGTTCTGGTCACTGAGAAAAGGATTAACCGAGTGAAGGAACTCAAGAGCATGGGCTTAAAGGTTACGATGGACAACAAGATGGCTGCTAAACAAGCGAGGCTCATCATATTATGCGTTAAACCAAAAGATGTTGAGCAGGTCCTTAAAGAGGTTAACGAGGAGATTAAAGGCAAGATAGTAGTATCCTTAGCCGCGGCTGTAACCCTAGATCTTCTTAAGAGGCTGGCTCCGGAAGCCAAGTTCATTAGGGTCATGCCGAACCTTGCGATAATTGTTCGCGGAGCCTTCATAGCATACTCAGCGGATCCGAAATTAAGCCGTGAAGAACTTAAGATGACTGCTGATTTGCTCAGCTCTCTCGGAAAGGTTTGGGAGGTTGACGAATCCTATATGGATGCTGTAACAGCCCTAAGCGGATGTGCACCAGCGTATCTCTCGCTTATAGCTGAGGCCATGATGTATGCTGGCTTAGAAGTTGGGTTAAGTAGGGAGATGGCCTTAACAATAGCAGCTCAAGCTATGATTGGAACCGGGAAATTAATTATTGAAGGAGGAAAAACTCCGTCCCAAATACGCAGTATGGTTACAACGCCTGGCGGGGTCACAATAGAAGGCCTATTTGAACTCGAGAAGATTCCGATTAGACATGCGTTCATGAGTGCGATAAAATCTGCAACGGAAAAATCTCGCAAAATAACATCTGCCCTGGCAGAGAAGAAACATTAGGTTGATACCTTATCGGTCTTAACCAAATCCCTTAATCTCTCAACCCCATGAATCTCCTTAACGTATGCAGCAACGCTTCTCGGAAGAAGGTCCTCCCAGCTTGAACCAGCCAGCATCCTACGCCTTATTTCAGTTGCCGAGCATAACTTTCTCTTAAAGAAGGGTATGGACTCGACTCTAAAGCCGCTTTCAATGAATAAGCGTCTGGTCAACGGCTCATTGGAGTATACAACATCAAACTTCGGGACATAGGAGCATATATGCGAAACCCATACACCATGAACATCAAGGTCTATAACTGGAATAATGTAATATTTGCTTGGATCAATATTTGCATCTTCTAACGCTAACCTAATCATGTAAACCCTCTCTCCGGCGGTGAATGGATTCTCAACCGTATGGCTCTCCTGAGCGCTTCCCACAACAATAATGATTTCCTTAGCCTTGCTAAGGATATATTTCACAGCTTCAAGATGCCCTAAGTGGAAGGGTTGAAATCGACCAACATAAAGGGCTCTAGAAAATTCCATGCCTTCCGTCTCACCGCATCCAATTTTACTCAAGTTCCTTAAGCCTCTAATTAAATAGAATTGACCTTAAATTTTTATTATTTCACAGATTTAATTATTATGGTTTGTTATCTCTCATGAAGGGAGAAAGTTTGATTGATCATGAAAAATTGCTGAAGATTTTGGCTGATAAGACGGAGTTTGAAAGAGCTGTTCTATTGGCGACGCTTAAAATACCTAGAGGCAAAGTTAGCACCTACAAGCGCATAGCTGAGATTGTTGGGAGGCCGCGCGCATTTAGGGCTGTTGGGAATGCTCTGCATAAGAATCCCCTTGCGCCGATAATTCCATGTCACAGAGTTGTTAGGTCGAATGGTCGGATAGTCGGCGAGACTAGGGAGGAGGTTGAGGTGCGGAGGCAACTACTGATAGATGAGGGAATACCTATAGAAGGATATAGAGTTAAGATAAGCGAGAATATACTCTATTAGAGAGGCTTTTCTAGGTTTAAATTTTTGATAAACCTTAATAACGCCATTTTTCTTTATTAGTCCACCGATAAGAATATTTAGTTAGTGTGAATAGTTTATTTCCGATAGAGGTGCCCAAAATTGAATATTCAAGAACGATATTTGGCTATTCCCGGCGCAACAACAGTCGGGATTGCATGTTCAGACGGAGTTGTGCTGGCGTCTGAGAAGAGGGTTTCCTATGGAAGTTTTGTTATGAGCAGAGTTGGTAAAAAGGTCTTCAGAATATCTGATCATATAGGTGTAGCATGCGCTGGCTTAGTCTCAGATATGCAGATTTTATCGCGTGAGGTTGGGGTTCACGCAAACCTATTTAAGCTCCAGAGTGGACGGCCAATAAGCATTAAGGCAGCAGCAAAGGTGATGTCAAATTTGCTCTTTAATAGCAGACTGCTCCCCTACATAACTGAGACCATCATCGGCGGAGTGGACGAGGAAGGTCCATCAATCTACGTGCTTGATATTCTAGGATCAACCATACCGGACAAGTATGCTGCCGTCGGTTCAGGAGCTGAGATAGCAATAGGTGTCTTGGAGGAATTGTATAAGGATGGATTAACCGTTGAGGAGGGCAAGGAGCTCGCCATTAAGGCGATAAAGTCCGCTATAAGCCGTGATGCTAGGAGCGGTGACGGAATAGACCTGCTGGTGATAACCAAAAATGGCTTTAAGGAAGAATCGATAAAATTCTAAGATTAGGGCATTAAATTTCCTCATTTCATGACATGCTACCAATATAAGCCTTATTTACTTTCATCAGCCTATTAGCTAATATGGTGATTTAGGTTGGGTTTCAATCTAACCGATGAGGAGGGCGCTTTTCTCGTTAAGCTTGCGAGGAGGGCTGTTGAGGAAAATCTTAAGAGCGGCGTAATAATCAGTCCGCCTAAGGATGTCTCACCGAACCTTCTGAAGAAAAGAGGAGTTTTCGTCACAATAAACAGTTTCATAGAAGGAGAGAAGAGGCTTAGGGGATGCATAGGGTTTCCATATCCTGTTCATCCGCTTGTAAGAGCAGTTATTGAGGCAGCTGTGGAATCAGCGACGAGAGATCCACGTTTCCCACCAATGTCCACACGTGAGCTCGATCAAGTCGTCTTCGAGGTAAGCGTCCTAACAGAACCGGAGCTAATAAAAGCTGATTCGCCAAGAGAGTATCCATCAAAAATAAAGATTGGTGAGGACGGATTAATAGTTGAGAGAGGCTTTTATAAGGGGCTCCTCTTACCGCAAGTTCCGGTTGAGTGGCGCTGGGATGAAGAGGAATTTCTATGTCAATGTTGCATGAAAGCCGGCTTATCCCCTGACTGCTGGATTCTAGAGGGAACAAAGATCTATAAGTTTCAATGCGTAATCTTCGAGGAAAAGAGTCCAGGCGGATCTATAGTTAGAAAAATCCTAGAGAGGGAATAAGGAAGCCGTTTTTTGTGAGTGGCATTTAGCTATTAGATTTCCATACTGAATTTTATTCGCACCCAGTTAATTTTACGGCTTTGTCCTCAAGTACAAGAACTGTATCTTCTATTCGTACTCCACCGAATCCAGGGATATATATGCCCGGTTCAACCGTTACAACATTTCCGGATGAAAGATTCTCATCACTGGAGGGTCCAAGAGTCGGCGGCTCATGAATGTCCAGTCCAACACCGTGTCCTAAATTATGAACAAAATATTCGCCGTAGCCCCGTTTCGCTATATATTTTCTAGCGGCTTCATCAACTTCTCTGGCTTTTACCCCCGCCTTTATCCGGCTTATAGCGAGTCTCTGTGCCTCCTTTACCGTTTCATAAATGTGAAATTGCTTCTCCGAGGACGCGCCAATAATCAACGTTCTCGTCATATCTGCACAGTAGCCGCGGTATCTTGCACCAACATCTATCACAACGAAATCTCCCTCCCTAATTTCACGTTCACCTAATCCCCCATGTGGAAAGGCTGATTCCGGTCCGCTGCAGACTATGGTGTCAAATGCCACTCCTCCTGAACCGAGCTTACGCATCTCATACTCTATCTCAGCGGTAACCTCCCGCTCCCTCAATCCCGGCTTCACAATCTCAAAAGCCTTCTTCATTCCCCGACTGGTTATCTCAGCCGCCCTTCTAATTAGTGTCAGCTCACTTTCATCCTTCACTTTGCGTAATGCCCAGAGGGTGTCTTTTAGGGGTTTAAGCTCTAAATCTTTCAGGCGATCTTTGATTTTCAAGTATTCAGTAACCTTCATCTCATCAAAACCAAGAGATTTTATTCCATGCCTCAATATTTCATTAACGAGCTTGGCGTCGGCTTTCTCACCCATTTTTATCGGCTCTATTCTCGCATTTCTAACCTCTTTTTTGGCAGCCTCATAATTGACTGAGGGAACGAGGAGTATACATTCTCCATCGATGGGTATCAGAAGTCTAAAACCGAGTGAATATCCGGTGAAGTAGTACATATTCTTCTCATTGGTAGCTAGAAATGCGTCGACCTCCTTCTGGGCCAAAATGTTCCTCAGCTTTTTGATACGACTGATATATGTTGGATGCATTTCTTTCAGCTCCCAAAAATAACGTTAATTAACAGTGGTCCTTAATTATATGTTTTGCCTCATTTTTATTGGAGAGTGTAATGCGGGATCTAGAGATAGCCAAGCATAAGCTGAAGACCGAGAATCTCTCGTTGGTAATAGTTAGAGCGGGGAAAATACTTTTTGAATCTAACCTTCGCGGCGTCGCTGGTTTGATCAGAGCTATTGACGATTTAGGCCCACGTCTCTCCTCAGCTTCTGTTGCCGATAAGGTTGTTGGTAGGGCTGCGGCTTTATTACTAGCTTACTCACATATCGGTGAGGTTTACGCGGGCATAATAAGTAATGATGGATTAGCCGCCCTACTAGAGTATGGTGTAAAAGCTGAATATGGTAGGCTTGTTCCCAAAATAATGAATCAGCAAGGCAGGGACCTGTGCCCTCTCGAAAAGCTGTCCACAACCATAAACTCGCCTAGCGAGGCGTATAAAAAAATAAAAGAATTTTTGTTTTCAGAGGAGCACAAGAATAATATTCGCTGATATTTAATTGAATTAGGCGAAAACTCCTTTTGGGAAAGAAATATTAACAGTATTATGTTCCCAAATAATCTTATGAAGATAGAACTCTGAAACACAAGAGTCTCTCTTCTGTTTCTAAACAATTTCCATGGGTTGTTTGTTTTCGGCCAGGTTTCACTCCCACTCTATTGTAGATGGAGGCTTGTGCGTAATATCGTAGACAACCCTTACGACTTCAGGTATCTCCCCAGTAATTCTAGTTGATATTCTCTCTAAAACCTCATAGGGTATTCTCGCAAAATTCGCGGTCATAGCCTCTTTACTCTCCACGATTCTTATGGCGGCGGTGTATCCGTAGGCTCTTGCATCCCCCTTAACTCCCGTCGTCAACGTATTGGTTAAAACAGCGAAGTACTGCCATAATCTCCTCTGTAAACCTGATGCCTCTATTTCTTCTCTAACTACTTTGTCTGCTTTACGGGCTATCTCAACTTTCTCCGGAGTGACTTCGCCTATAACTCTTACAGCCAGCCCAGGTCCTGGGAATGGCTGCCTATAAACTATCTCTTCAGGTAAGTCTAATCTTTTAGCGACTTCCCTAACCTCATCCTTGTAGAGATCCCTTAAGGGCTCTATTATTCCCTTAAACTTAATCTTAGCTGGTAGGCCGGCTACATTATGGTGGCTCTTTATTTTGTCGGAGTATCTTCTAAACCCGGATTCTATTCTGTCAGGATAGATGGTGCCTTGAATTAGGTATTCAGCTTTGATCTTTTCCGCCACTTCTTCAAAAACTCTAATAAACTCTTCTCCTATGATTTTTCTTTTAAGCTCCGGCTCCGTGACTCCCTTCAGTCTGCTATAAAATCTCTCTCTAGCGTTTAAGACTATGAGATTCATCTCCATTTTCTTAAACACTTTTTTAACGAATTCCGGCTCGTTTTCCCTCATGAAACCATGATCCACAAATACTGCTGTTAACTGTTTCCCAATGGCTGCTGCTGCAAGCGCTGCGGCGGTGCTTGAATCTATTCCTCCACTGAGTGCAATTATAGCTCTGCTTTTCCCAACAGATTCCTTTACCTCTCTTACAGCTCTCCATATGAAATCTTTCATCTCCCAATTTGGCTTGCAACCGCAAATATTAAAAATGAAATTTCTCAGCACCTTCATACCATTCTCTGTATGTATGACTTCTAGATGCCACTGAACCCCAAAGATGGATTTACTTTTATGTTGGAAGGCTGCCACCGGACAGTTCTCGGTGTAAGCGAGTACTTCATAATTTTTCGGAGCAACATAAACTGCATCGCCGTGGCTCATCCAAACCTTTTCCCTGCGGTTTAATCCTTCTAGGATGCCTACTCGTTTACTGACGGTTACATATGTTATGCCATACTCCCTTTTTTCAGCAGGCTTTATGACTCCTCCGCTCATGTAAGCTAACAGCTGATGGCCATAACATATGCCGAGAATGGGTAAACCTAAATCCAGAATTTCCGGGTTGAGTTTAGGCGAATCCTCCTTATAAACGCTTAGCGGCCCCCCAGAGAGTATTAAACCTTTAATGTTCAGCTTTTTGCTTAGCTTCCGTATTTCTTTGGAAGTAATATTATGGGGAACAATTTCAGAGTAAACCCTGTTTTCCCTTACTCTTCTAGCTATTAGGTGGCAGTACTGACCTCCGAAGTCAAGCACTAATATGGTGTCGTATCGCATAAGATTAATGCCCTCCCAAAAACTTAAAAATATTTGGTATACGTGTTTTTTCTTTCCTATAGATTAGAAGTGTAGGCTGATTTAGCCATAGAGCTTTCCGTAGGGCCTGTGGGAGAGAGGCACTATTTTGGTAAAGTGGCCGCTCAATATTTCTTTCACGCTTAATTCCGGATTGAAGTACTTAGAATATTCTTCAACCAGATTTTTTATTAGGTAAGCGTCTGCGTCATTAATATTCGTGACCTTTGCTTCTTTTCCTACGTGCTCTATTCTTCCCCGAATGTAGATCGTGCCGCCTTGCATGCCCATCCCCACAAACTTGGTGTCAGATCTTTCTGCGTATTATTTAAGCCTAGGATGGGAATTATGCCTCCTGAGGCTATTATTGAAACCTGATTTCTTATTCCTTCCTCACGCAATCGCACGCGATATAAAGAATATAGTTGGCAATGCCTTAAACATAGCCAGCAACATAGCGGCTTTCAGAAAGAAAATTTGGATGAAAAAATATACATGTAGCTTATGGGGTTCAGTTCCCTAGCGCATCAAATCTTTGAGTCTTCCTTAAGAGCGCTGTTCAAAAGAGACTGCGAAGAAGCCGATAAAATATTCTCAAAAATAAAAGATTATAGCAACAAGGAAAAGAACATTGCCACAATGATCTTCACCAAAAAACTTGATCCTCAAGTATCCTCAGTCTTGAGACTCATACTTGATGCGTCGAGAAGAATCATGGAGCATGGTCAAAACATTGCTGAAGTAACCTTACATAGAACTATTGAAGAAACTGTTTCTTCATAATCAACTTCACTGAAAGGTTTTAATGGTTCTACTCTCGGAGTCACGTTATGCTAAATGCTTATAAACTCACTATTGGATAGGTAAACGAGTGATTCCAATGGAGCTATCTACGAAATCTTTAGCTGGAGCAGCTCTTCTCGCCTCTCTAGTTATCGTTTTAGATTATGCCGTGAAATATTCAGGTTTAAAGGTGCCTTTCCCATGGATTCCATTCCTAAAATTCGATCTCACCGGAATCCCCATAGTCTTATCCCTGTTCCTTTTCGGTTTGGCTCCGGGAGCATTCGCTTCAGCTGTAGCCTTTATCGCCATACTTATCCGTAGTGGCAGCATCCTCAGCTCCTCAATGAAAGGTCTCGCAGAATTATTAACGGTGCTCGGAATTTTCGTTGGGCTGAAGATATCCAGTAGATTTAGGCTGCCCGCTTCCTTTGCCTTAGGCATTACATTCAGATCTCTAGTCATGATGGGCGTAAACTTTATGCTGATCAGCATGGGGCTGGTACTTGTTCCATCTTCATACAAACAGATTCTATTGATTTTCATCCTGTTAACTGGCCTCTTTAATGTGATTCAGGGAGCCATAAGCATCCTTGGAGGCTACTCGATTTACATGGCGATTAAAAAACGCGTCCCCTCATTAACAATGAGTAAAGATTAGATTTAATTTCTAACATAAATTAGGCCTCGAGTGAGGTATTTGCTGTTCATGTTGGGGAGAGAACCGTTAAGGCTAAGAATAATTAGAATCTTTAATAAATTGTTAATTTCAGGATTGGTGTGGAGGATTAGTATGCCAATTATAATGGATGTTGGGAAGAGTAGCGGTAAGGAGCTTGAGGGAGGCTTCAGGGTTTCAGGTAGAGATGTGAATTTATGGGTTAGGATTTACGAGACCGAGTATGGTAGAAGAGTCAGATTAACAGTTTCCTATAATGATGGCCACAGATGGATTAACACTCCACCTTTATGGATGGACAAAAACTTACTTGAAGAGTTTATCATGCGGCTTGGCAAACTCTCTAATACCCTAACATAGAATTCTAGAATAAAATGGAAATTTCAACCTTTAAGCTGGTAGCTGTTTACAGACAGGTAAGTATTTTACTTAGAAGAAACAGAGCGATTAACGAGATGATTGCCCAGAAAATCACATCTAGAATGAAGTTAGCCACAATATATTTTGTAGGCCCATTCAAGTTAGTTATCAACCAGAGGATCGGGTAACCGTAACGTTTGATTTCAGGTATACTCATCCCCGGTTCGTTACGAAGAAATCCTGTAACAAGCGAGATAAGAATCCCGGAAACTAGGGCCCCCAATACAAGTTTCAGCTTTAAACTCTCCACTCCAAGTCACCGCTTGCTCTATGTAACCTAAAATTACCCTACTCGTTATTATTACTATCCTATTATGGACCCAAATTTAACTGAGAGTTTGCATTTAAAAAATTATCCCCCTATAGTTTATTAGCGTTCATCTTCATGAAGAACCTTGCTTATCTGCTAACAAAACTTTTGGTGGGGCTGGCCGGATTTGAACCGGCGACCTTTCCCCGGAGCAGGGTTCT
>CAZGXE010000047.1:0-9257 GCA_964529605.1 uncultured Candidatus Bathyarchaeia archaeon
TCTTATCTGTTTTTCGGAGGCGTTTAGCTATCTCCTCTATTATTAGATTTTCAGCTATGAAGTCAACCATGCATATTTCGCCTTGATCCACAAGCTTTCTGACGGCCATACGCTTTAATTCAGATCGGTAATCAATGGTTTGATAGATTTTTCTCGCTTTTCTAATCTTCTCCGCATACTTTGGAGGCATCTTGAATTTTGTTGATAGAACCCTAACCCGCTCTCTCCATTTCTTAAGCCATATGCTTGTCCAGAAGTTTATTGAGGTCTTAAGTTCCCTCGGTTTACTTCCGAAGTATTCCTCGAGATTTTTGTAGATTATCCGGTTGTCCTCAGTGTTTAGTTTCACTCTCAGCCATGTTTCAAAGTCTTTAGAGGCGTAAATAACCATTTGATAATCGAGTGAGTATGGTTTAAACTGCGGAATATGTTTCTCAAACTCTTTGACAAGTAACGAGAGCAGCATGTTGCGGAATCTTAGGGAGCTCATTAGGCGCACTCACAACCATTCTAGTTAATGATGAAGGAGGAATTTAAAAGTTACCCAATAAACCTAAATAATGGTTTTTTCGCTTACGATTGTGAGCATAGTTTTACAAGCGGCAGATCCGCTTTTTTCGGAAGCCCATCTCTTGCCCCCATTTTTGTTAGGCATCTTGAGGCAACGAAGTTTCCTAGGATGCCGCATTCTCTAAGGCCTTTTCCTCTTAGAAGCCCGTAGATGAATCCTGCGCAGAAGGCGTCTCCGGCACCTGTTGCATCAACAACCCTAACCTTGAATGGTCTAACCAAGTATTCTTCCCGACCGTCTGTGATGTAGCATCCTTTCGCTCCCAGCTTGACAGCTATGATCCCCGCGCCTTCCCTGAGGAGATCTCTTGCGCCTTCACGGTAGTCTTTACCCGTTAGAAGACGTACTTCATTCTCGTTTGGTAAAAGTGCATAGCATCTTTTTATGAGGGGGCGGAGCTTCTCCAGACCCTTGCGGGCGTAAATGACCCCTGGATCCAGAGTCACCTTCACTTTTGGAAACTCTTCTATGAGTCTTTTCTGCGCTTCAAGCGGTATGTTGCCGGCGAAGGATGTTAGATGTAGAAATTCTGCGCCTCTCACATAGTTGAGGCTGATTTCCTCGTATTTCAGCGTATCATTAACGCCTGGGTCTAGATAGAGCGCTCTATCACCCTTCTGATCTACGAAGCCTATGACCGACCCGCTTCTGCCGGTTTTGGAGATAACTATTCCTTCCGTGTCAACCCCTTCATCTGTAAAGGATTTGAGCAGAAGACCTCCTTCCCTGTCCTCTGCAACCTTGCCGATGTAGCCTGTTTTCACCCCAAGCCGCGCCAATCCGACGGCGGTGTTCGCGGCTGAACCGCCCGGTGACTCCTTGAAATCTAGAATCACGCTTTCCTCGTCGGCTCCCGCTAATCTGTCAACCTTATAGAGCTTATCAACGTTTAGAGCCCCGAAGCATACGACCTCAAGATTCATGGAATGATTTCCCTCAGATAGATTTTGTATTTGCCGAGTTCTCCACCGTAATTTCCGGCTGAAACCCTTACTACGCCCTTAACTGATGATACGGCTTTGATGCCAGCCTTCATTGCTTCCTTCACCGACTTTAGGTTCACCCCATTTATCACTATTTCAGGTATGTATCGAACCCCTTCCGGAACCCTTGATTCGGGGCCAAGCCTGCTTTTAAGCGATGGACAGTAGGGGTGATTTGTTGTTGGCCCTATCTGCGGAAATTTTGTTTCCGGTTTTGAGCCCGCTGAGCATATGTCGAAGGGTGTTATCACGCCTTCAACTTGGCTTACGGCCTTCAGCGCCTTTCTCCCAGCTCTTAATACAGCTCTTTTTGTTCGGCACATGTACCAGAAGTTTCCGCCCATGACCCCGCGGCCGTAGCCTATGAAACGTTCAATTTTAAAGTCTGGAACCATTATTGGAACGATCACCATCTCTCGCCCATACTGCTTCTCAATCCATTCATATCCGTCTCCGCAGTGCCCTATTAATTCTAGGGTGTCGATTTTACCTATTGGGTTTAAGCATGCATCGAAAACCGCCGTGAATGGTTTAACAAGAATATCCTGTCTAATTCTGTAGGAGAATTCTTTATAGAATTTTTTGACAACCTCATTTAGGGGTTTTCTCTCATTCATTCCACTCCAGAACTGCAGTATAACCCCCGGATGGCCATCTGGAGATTCATCTTTTGGAACCCAACGTTCTACTCCGCCCTCAATTCTACCTATAACAGTTGATGGCGTGGCGGTTGAATCCTCAGCTGCTCTCACAAGCGTGCTCTTATCACTTGCAGTAACAAGAACCCTAAAATATAATCCTTCAAAGGCTTCAGCGTAAGTGTCCTCAATGAGCACATCCAATTAGAAATCACCTTTTCTTCTAATAAACAGAAGATGGAGGAATGTGATATAAGATTTAGGGATTTATAGCTACGATAGGTTAAAGCCGCCGTTCCTTAGGCTTATTAGCCTTTATCCGTAAGAATCTAATCCGACTGCAGTTGTATTGTCAGACACGTTGGAAATTCAATTCGAGTTTAGCCGAGTGTTCCTACGGCTTCTCCTCTAACTGTTTTTCTGAAGGCGGTGCTTTCACGCATTAAGCGCTCCATGTTTTCAGGCGTTATTCTCTCAACCCAGGGGGCTCTTTCCGGATATAGGCTTCTTAAGCGTTTGAATAGGGATGGGCTACAATAGTCTTCCAGCGCTGATAGATCCCAGTTTTCAACAAGGTTAAGCACCCCTTCTTTGCCGAATCTTCTGAAATACTCAGCGAATATCGCCAGTACAACCGTATGAGAAGATAGAACCGCGATTTCAGCCTCTCTTATTGCATATTGGTTCCCATTAAACGATATTGTTAATCCTCCGCTTTCCCTAACAAGCCTAAAGGGTTCAACATCAGTTATGCTGTCCCCAACGTAGATGATGGATGATAGGGGGCGACCGAAAATCTCAGCTATTTCCTTAACGGCCTTAGCTTTCTCGTATCCGCCGATCGGGTTAACCTCCTTCAGAACCCGCCCTATTCTCATCTTTGGGATCTCGTTCCAGAAGATTTCGTCTAGACGCTTTATCGTCAGCTGCGATTCTGGGGGCAAGTCGCTTAGGGATCTAGCGCCATTAGGTATTTCTATCATCGGCAGCTTAGTTATCTCCTCCTTTAGGGCTTTTAGCCGCTCAGCCTCCTCCTTAGGCAGCTCGTATCTATCTATATCAATTTTTGTGCAGTAAACGTTCTCCTTTGGGAAATCTATTGCATCACATAGGGCGTGTAGGTAGGGTTCGTAGCTAGTGCTGACTATGAATGAGGGCATTATTGCCCTTATATAGCGTAGAGTTTCACCTGCTCCCGGAACCAGTAACAGAGTTTCCGATGAGAAGCGTTTCATCCGCTCGTTAGTTGCGCCGTAAGCCTTTAGAAATGGCACTATTAGCTTTAGTGTGTCACCAGCCTTATATCCCGGCCTCTTAACGATATCCGCTAGAACATCGTCATATCTGCTTATCAGGGAGAAGAATTTGTCTCCTTTTGGGATAAGCCAGCTTGAGAGTTCGAACGCATTATCATTCTTTGATATGGGGCCTTCGCAGTCCGTTATGAATATCTTCATTCTGCGCATTTTCTTAGAAGCCTCATGTGTCTTATGCTTCGCTCAATATGCTCTTTCGAGGCTATGTCAGTTCTGTTCCAGAGGGCGCCTCCCCTAATGGCTTTTATTCCCTCCATGGCTATTTCACGTGCACTCTGAATGTTCTCGCCAATGCCAACTGTGCATACGGTTCTTGAGGAGAGAGCATACATCCTCCCGTCTTCGCGAATCTCCATTGAACCTGGGTAAACTTTAATGTTATCGCCATATTTGGCTGAGAGCTTCTCGGCGTCTTCTAGAATAACTGGCGTGCCAATCTCGCTTTTTTTAACTAGATGTGGGAAGGCGCTTGCATATCCACCGTAGTTCGGCGGCGCCTTATAGACTAGGACAGCTGCCCTCTCATCCATGTTGATGCGCGTTAGGGTGCCCTCAATCATTCTTAGGCATATTTCGACAAAGTCATCTTTTAGAAGCAGTAGTAGAGGTATGATTTCCGGATCCCCAGGCCTACTATTGTTTTCGAGAATCATGGGGCCTTTAGTCGTATGGATGAAAGCCTCATAGAATGGTATGCCTCGCAAATTTGGATTATAGCTTCCACCCTTGAGCTCCTTGAATATTCTCTCAATTATCCTTTTTTCCTCTTCCCAATCCTCAGATCTCATGAAGGGCAGAATATTTCCTCTATCTTTGTATGTGCCCATGCCGCCAGTGTTGGGTCCTTTATCGCCGTCGAAGGCTCTCTTATAGTCTCTTGTTTCCGGTAGGGGGATGAGGTGCTTGCCGTCGCAGAAGGCTTGGAAGCTCGATTCCTCACCTTCAATTTTCTCCTCAACTATAACTGGGCCTTCCTTATAGTTTGCTAGGAAATGTTCAAGGAGTTCCTCGCGGGTGTTGAAGTGGTCGCCCCATACTCCAACGCCCTTACCGGCAGCCGGCGCGTCTGGTTTGACCGCCACCTTATTTTCAAGCTCATCTAACCACTTGAATAGATCTCTCTTAACATCGGTTAGGCTCCTATAATCTTTTGGGTCAAAGACTTTAAATCTCGGGTTTACTTCTGGAACAACCTTCTGGAAGAGCGTTCTCTGCGCAACCTTGCTCTTTTCAAGCGCATACTTCATGGTTGGACATATCATCGGAATTTTAAGATTATTCTCGATCAGGTCTCTTATGCCATTGATTATCGGCTTTTCCGGACCAACTATGCCGAAGTCTATTTTATTCTTATGTTTTTCAGCGAACTTATATATGGCTTCAACATTAAGGCTTGGGATTACAACATGCTTCTCAGCCCTCTTAACATTAAAGGGGTTTCTCTGTTTATCAGCGATGTATAATTCAACCTCATATTCTCTGCTTCTTGCGAAGGCGTCAACCATTGAGGCTTCTCTAGAACCATAGGAAACAATGAGGACACCAATGCGCTCCATTAACATCACCACTCAATTATCTCAATTATAAGTTGACTTTATGTAAAAATATTTTTTAGTTTTGAAGAGAAACTTGGAGGATAAGAGCGCATTATGCGGTTTTAAATTCTATGAGCTCCCTAACATCGTGGATTTCAATGAGGTTGCTTGCGTGCTTTTGAACCGTTCTGAAGGCTGCGGTGAACAGCACCCTCTCCTCTTCATTAATCAGGCTTATTGAGCATAGTTTTTCGGCGACAGCGAGTATGCGGTCTTTCTCGCTCCGGTAGTCTATACATACGGGGTATACGCCAAAAACAAGTTCAAGCTGCCTTTTCACTCTCTCTTCAGGTGTAACCGCGATTATTGGCTGGGATATTCTGAATCTGGCGATCATTCTAGCCGTGTAGCCTGATCTTGTTAGCGTAACTACCTTATCGATGGGCATATCTCGGCATATTCTTTGGATGGCTCTGCTCACGGTGTCTGAAACGTTAATGGACGGTTCCTCTTCAATGCGGCTTCTCGTTGATGCTTCGGTTTCCCTTGCTATTCGAGCCATCATTGAGACTGATTCCACCGGGTATTTACCTATTGAGGTTTCCCCTGAGAGCATGACGGCATCTGTCCCATCCAGTATTGCATTGGCTACATCGCTGACTTCGGCTCTTGTAGGATTCGGTTGATAGATCATGGATTCAAGCATCTCTGTGGCTGTTATAACGGTCTTGCCTTTCTGGTTGCATCGTTTAATTATGCTCTTCTGAATTAAGGGGACTTTCTCGAGTTCTATTTCGACGCCTAGATCCCCCCGTGCTATCATTATACATTCCGCGGAGTTTAAGATCCCTTCAAAGTTTCTGAGGCCTTTAGTATTCTCGATTTTAGCGATGATCGCCCCCTTAAATCCTCCAGAATTAGCCTTGAAGGCTTCAATGTCTTTTCGGCTTCTTGTAAAGGAGAGAGCTACATATTCAACATCGTATTCCTTCGCGAAGTCTATGATCTTAAGGTCGCTCTCTGAAATAGGTGGAATGGAGAGCTGCTTATTAGGGATGTTAACTCCCTTCCCATCGTCTATTTCACCATCACTCATAAAGAGTAAGCGGAGAGCCTTGCCAGTTTTTTCAATTACCCGAGTTCTGATTCTGCCGTTGTCAATATATACTTCATCTCCAACTTCCATCTCATCATAAAAGTCATGGTTAAAGCTGACCTCTATGGTTTCCCCCTTTCTGACGAACCGCTTCTTTTTCATTTTCAGCCTAATCTCCGGACCCTTAATGTCAACTATTATTGGAATATCAGCTACTTCTCGAATGTTATTTACGATCAGCTTGTATTGATCGAGGTTACCATACGCCGTGTTTATTCTAGCTCCATTCATTCCAGCCTCATACATTTTTTCCAGAGTTTCCATTGGGAGGGAGGCTGGGCCTATTGTGCATATAATCTTAGTTTTTTTATTCAACAGAATACATCCCGATAAGAACTTTCGCGGATAGTATCATTTAAATAGTTCGAAAAGAAGCATATATCATTATCTAAAGAGGGAAGATGCTTTTTATGAGTGAAACTGATAAAGAAGGGGTTGTTAGAGATCCCGTCTGCGGGATGCCCCTAGATAGGGAAAAAGTGAAGTTTAAGGCCAAATTCGGCGGCAAAGAATACTATTTCTGCAGTGAATATTGTAAACGTAGATTTTTCGAGAGGCCTAGAATAGCATATTTTTCCATGGAGATCGGCATAAGAAATGAGATTCCAACCTACAGTGGGGGGCTCGGCGTCTTAGCTGGAGACACCGTTAGATCATGCGCCGATTTAAGGATTCCGCTTATTGCAGTTACGCTCATCAGTAGAAAAGGATATTTAAGGCAGAAGATAACGGAGGAAGGGGAACAGCTAGAATATCCTGAAGAGTGGAATCCGTCCGAATACACGAGTATGCTGCCACCTACAGTTGAGGTACCTATTGAAGGCAGGAGAGTTAAGATCAGGGCTTGGTTCTATGAGCATCAGAGTGTAACCGGCGGGGTGGTTCCAATCTTGTTTCTTGACACAGATCTTGAAGAGAATCAGCCTGAAGATAGAGGTATAACTGATTTTCTCTATGGAGGTGACGAGAGATACAGATTGAAGCAGGAAATTGTTTTAGGAATCGGTGGGGTTCGAATGCTTGAGGCCTTAAATTTCAATATTGCGAAGTATCACATGAATGAGGGACATTCAAGCCTTCTCACTCTTGAACTCCTTAGAAGGAATGGTGGGAACACCGATAAGGTTAAGAACCTCTGTATTTTCACCACCCACACTCCTGTTGAAGCTGCTTTCGACAAGTTTCCATATAATCTTGTTGAGGAACTCTTAGGAGACGCATTCCCCCTTGAAGATTTAAAGAAGTATGGGGGAGAAGACCGATTAAATATGACGCTTCTAGCCCTAAATTTAAGTAAGTACACTAATGGCGTTACAAAGGCTCATATGGAATACTCTAGAAAGCTCTTTCCCGGACATCATATCATGGCGATAACAAATGGCGTTCACTCTTACACATGGACCTCACCATTCTTTAGGGAACTTTTCGATAAGTATATTCCTAGATGGGCTAATGAGCCTGAGCTTCTGGTAAGGGTCGGTCTAATACCGGATGAAGAGTTGTGGGATGCCCACATGAAGGCGAAAGAACATTTGCTCAAGTTTATCATGGAGAAAACAGGAGTGAGGATGGACCCTAATGTTTTAACTATAGGTTTTGCGAGGAGAGCGACAGCCTATAAGAGGGCCACCCTAATATTTTCGGATTTAGAGAGACTACGGGAAGTAAATAAAACCGGGAGAATTCAATTAGTTTTCGCTGGAAAGGCTCATCCAAAGGATATTCATGGTAAGGAGATTATAAAGGAGATCTACGGCTATATAAAGCAACTTAAAAATGAGATTAAGATAGTCTATCTTGAGAATTATAATATGGAGATGGCTGCCAAGATCACTTCTGGAGTTGACGTTTGGCTTAACACCCCTCTTCCTCCGCTTGAAGCTTCAGGGACAAGTGGTATGAAAGCCGCCCACAACGGAGTTTTAAACTTCAGCGTCTTAGACGGCTGGTGGGTGGAGGGTTGCGTTGAAGGGGTCACGGGGTGGGCCATAGGTCCGCATCCTAATGAGTCCATTGATGAGAAAGAAAGGCGGAGGAGGGAACTTAAGGACTTATATAATAAGCTGGATTATCTAATAATTCCAAAATTTTATGAAAGAAGGGATGAGTGGATAACGATGATGACAAATTCTATTGGGAAGATCGCCTACTACTTTAATAGTCATCGGATGATGCAGAGATATGCTACTGAAGCCTACCTTCTGTAATTTCCCCTGAGAACTTCCGTAAACTGATCAGCTATATACTTATGCTTGAGCAGGATAGCGAAGAAGAAACTTAAAAGTATCAGTTTATGGAATAATATAGGCTTAAGGCAAAATATTGGGTAAAAGCTACTTGAGGCTGAAAAATTTGAGGTATAGGAAATTTGGAAGGGTAAATTGGGAGGTTTCCGTGTTAGGTTTTGGGGCTATGAGACTGCCCATACTTGACAATGACCCGAGCAAGATAAATGAGACTGAAGCCATAAAGATGATAAGATATGCAATAGATCACGGCGTAAATTATATTGATACGGCTTACCCTTATCATGGCGGAAACAGTGAGGTTCTTGTTGGAAAGGCTTTAAAGGACAGCTATCGGGGGAAGGTTAGGGTTGCTACTAAGATGCCGATCGGCAGGGTTAATAAGCCTGAAGATTTGGACGAAATCTTTAATGAGCAGCTGCGGAGACTACAGCTTGATTACGTGGATTTCTATCTTATGCATGGGCTCAACAGGGATAGCTGGCGGAAAACCTTAGAGTTGAATGCGTTGGATTGGGCTGAGAAGCAGATGGCTGAGGGCAGGATCAAATACTTCGGATTTAGCTTTCACGATGAATTTGAGGTTTTTAAGGAGATAATCGATAGCTACGATAAGTGGACGTTCTGTCAAATTCAGTACAATTACATAGATGTTAAGAGCAGCAGGCGGGGTCCGGGAACGAAGGGGCTTAAGTATGCCGCTTCAAGGGGGCTTGCTGTTGTGGTGATGGAGCCGATAAGGGGAGGCTTACTCGCTGTTACGCCTCCAAAAGAGGTTCAGGCAATATGGGATGAGGCTAAAATAAAAAGGA
>CAZGXE010000048.1:0-9143 GCA_964529605.1 uncultured Candidatus Bathyarchaeia archaeon
AGGAAATTAGAGTTTTAACCGGTAAAAATGATGTTACTGAAGCCATCAGAAAAGTGAGGGATTACAATGTGGAGGTAGTTATGGTTACTATGGGTGAAAATGGAACCCTCATATCTTTTAATAGAAAAACCTTTAAGATTCCTGTAGCCAAGCCTAAAATCCTTAGGGATCCAACAGGTGCCGGAGACGTTTTTATAGGAGCGTTTCTAGCTGAATACGTCAAAGGTGAAGACCCCCTCTGGTGTGCGTGCGTTGGAGCTGCCGCAGCATCCTTTGCGATTGAGAAAGTGGGGCCGAAAGGGTTTAAGGGCGGAAAGAAAGTTTATGGGCGAGCAACCGAAGTCTATGAAAAAACTTTAATCATAGACTGAGCGGTAATTATGTTCATGTAGGAACCTCTATATAATAAAGGGAGCAGATGCTGATGGGGAGGATATCTAAAGGCGTCAAATGTAGCGTTGAGGGATGTAGCAGGGAGGCAATTCGCTCGCTGGATTTAGGAAAGGTTTATGCAGCTGGCTTGAAGGTTCAGGGCAGCCGGAGGGCATACCTCTGCAAAGAGCACTATAAAGAGTATAAAAAAGCAACTAAAAAGAATAAGATAATTGACAAGTGGAGAAGAACAATACCATGACTCATTTCCACGGAACAGCGGGTTAGAAAATATTTATTTTAGTTCGTCAGTATCAGTGTATAATTATATCGGTTTACACATGGGGCTTAACCTTGAAGATCTTGCAGCTTCATTCAAACTTCATCGAGTACCGCCCAGTTGAGAGGGAAATTTCATACGCTGAGGATAGTGAGCAGAAAACCTATCGCCTGGAAGACGTAGTTGTCTTATTCACATGCATTGAGAAGGAGGATTCGCTTGAAACAGCTCATAAGGCGATAGATGAAGTGAGAGTGTTTCTCAGTAAAGTGAGAGCAAACCGTATATTAATTTATCCCTATGCGCATTTGAGCGGTGACCTAGCAAATCCATCCGACGCTCTCAAAATCCTAAAAGAAATGAAGGCATACGCTGAAAAACTCGGCATAGAAGCTTATCGAGCGCCCTTCGGCTGGTGTAAAGAATTCTCAATATCAGTTAAGGGCCATCCGCTGGCTGAACAGTTTAGGTCAATAGTTCTAGGAGGAGAGAAAGGCGAAAAAATATCGAAGGCTCTAGAGGCTGAAGAAAAAATGGAATCCCACTGGTTTATTCTTAAGCCCGATGGAAGCCTAGTTCCAGTTGAGAAATTTGACTTTACGGAATATGAAAACCTAAAGAAGTTCGCTGCCTACGAAATATCAAAATCTAGGGCTGTTCAACAGGTTCCGCCACATGTAAAATTGATGAAAAAACTTGAGATTGCCGATTATGAAGCGGCAAGTGACCTCGGGAACTTCAGATGGTATCCGAAGGGTAGCCTAATTAAATCTCTAATCGAAGAGTTCGTTACCGAGAAGGTTACCGCCTATGGCGCCCTAAAGGTTGAAACCCCAATAATGTACGATTTTAACCATCCTGCGTTGGCGGATTATCTTCATAGGTTCCCAGCCCGCCAATACATCGTCAAATCAGAGGATAAGGAGCTCTTTCTACGTTTTAGTGCATGTTTTGGACAATTCCTAATGCTTCATGACGCACAATTATCCTATAGGCATTTGCCCCTCAAAATCTATGAGCTAACTCATTACAGTTTCCGGAGAGAGAAGAGCGGCGAGCTAGTTGGATTAAGGAGGCTCAGAGCCTTCACCATGCCGGACTGCCACGCCCTCTGCGCTGACATAAAGCAGGTGAAAGACGAGTTTATTAAAAGATTCAAGCTGAGTATGGAAACCCTTGAGGGCATAGGGTTGACACGTGACGATTATGAATTAGCCATAAGGTTCACAAAAGACTTCTATTCAGATCATAGGGATTTCATAATATCACTTGTCAACCTCTTCGGCAAGCCAGCTCTCGTCGAGATGTGGAATGAACGCTTCTTTTATTTTGTTCTTAAATGGGAGTTTAACTTTATCGATAATTTGGATAAAGCTTCAGCCCTATCAACAGACCAAATAGACATAGAGAACGCCAAAAGATACGGAATTACCTATATTAACGAGAAAGGTGAGGAAAGAACGCCGATAATTCTACATTGCTCGCCGAGCGGCGCCATCGAGAGAGACATATACGCATTACTGGAGAAAGCATATAAAATGCAGAAGAGGGGGGAGCCGCCCATGCTACCTCTTTGGCTGTCCCCAACACAAGTTAGGGTTATACCCGTCAGCGAGAGCTTCTTCAACGAATCGGAAAGAATCGCTAATGAGCTGATAAAACATGGTATAAGAGCTGATTGGGATGATAGGGCTCTAACGATGCAGAGAAAAATCAGAGAAGCTGAGACTGAGTGGATTCCATACATAGTTGTCATCGGCCAAAAAGAGGTTTCAACTGGATTATTAGCCGTTAGGTATAGACGGCTAAAGGGCGAGCGGAAAATAAGGCAGATGCGTTTGAATGAGTTAATAGAGGAGATAAAGGAGCGGACTGAGGGCAAACCGTTTAAGCCCCTAACGCTTCCAGCAACCCTATCAAAGAGACCTCGCTTTCGCTAAGAAAAGAGAGATGGAAGAGAAGAATAGTTATATTTTTAGTGAGTTTCAAATAAATATTTTGTATCGTGTTTAATGGAGGTATGCTTGCGTATTGCCTGAAAAAGATCTTCTAATATATATCGACGGCAAATATTATCCGAAGGATAAGGCGAAAATTTCAGTTTTCGACCACGGCTTCCTCTACGGCGACGGGGTTTTTGAGGGTATACGCTCCTACGGGGGAATAGTGTTCAAGCTCAAGGAGCATATAGACCGCCTTTATAGTTCAGCTCGCGCAATCATGCTTGGGATGCCGCTAACCAAGGAAGAGATGATTGAAGCCGTTCTCGAAACATTGAGAAAGAACAATCTGAAGGATTCCTACATTAGACTTGTAATCACTAGGGGGGTTGGAGACTTAGGTTTAGACCCTAGAAAATGTCCTAAGCCTTCGGTTATAATAATCGCTGTGCCAATGCTTCAGCTCTATGATGAGGAGAAACGTAGAAGAGGCATAAGTATGATAGTCTCATGGACTAGACGGGATCCAGTTGATGCAACATCCCACGAGATAAAATCATTGAATTACTTGAATAGCATCTTAGCTAAGATTGAGGCTAACAACGCTGGAGCTGACGAGGCGATAATTTTGGATACGCACGGATACATATGTGAAGCAACTGGCGAAAACATATTCGTTGTGAAGAATGGAAAATTATATACTTCGCCTAGAGCTAGCGGAGCCTTACCGGGAATAACCGCAAGCGTCATTAAAAGGATAGCGGCAGAACTCGGCTATGAAGTGATCGAACGCAACCTCACAGTTACTGAACTTTACGAAGCTGATGAGGCCTTCTTAACTGGAACTGGCGCTGAAATAATGCCCATAAGAGAGGTCAATAAGCGGAAGATAGGGGAGGGAAGAATAGGCCCAATTACGGAGAAAATCCTTGAGGAATTCAAAAAAATCGTGCGAGATCCAAGTGAAGGCACGCCAATCTATTAGATCTCAACTACACAACTACCACTTTTTTTACTTGCGGAACCCTCGCTTTCAAGTATCTTTCTACGCCCCACTGAATTGTTATCGTGGATAGGGGGCATCCGACACAGGCACCTTTAAGTTTGACCTTAACAATTCCATCGTCGGTTACATCAACCAGTTCTATGTCTCCTCCATCAGCCCTTAAGTTCGGCTGAATTTCCTTTATCACTTTTTCAACTTTCGATCTCAAACTCCATAACTCCAATAACAATGTTATGCAAATCACATAAATATAAACCTTCCTTCAATCCTTATGATAGATGTGGAGTGGCAAGCTTAAATCTGACGGGTGGAGAAAAGCGGGATGGCTAAACTGCATTTCTGGAAGATGCATGGATTAGGAAATGATTATATACTCTTAGATAATAGGGAGAGAAAAATAAGCGATGGAAAACTCAGTTTACTAGCTAGGAAGCTGTGTAGGAGACGGTTCTCTATTGGAGCAGACGGCTTGCTCCTTCTCTATAATTCCGCGATTGCCGATGTCAAGATGAGAATATTTAATGCTGATGGAAGCGAAGCGGAGATGTGTGGAAACGGCATAAGATGCTTTGCAAAGTACTGCTATGAAAATAGTATAGTTAGCAAAAGTGGGATGCGGGTAGAAACCTTAGCTGGAGTCAAGAATGTTCGGCTGGAAATATCTAATGGAAAAGTCAAAGCCATAACCGTGAATATGGGCAGCCCCCTCTTTGAAAGAAAGAACATACCAGTCGTAGGCGAGGGAGAATTTATAAATGAAGAGATAAAAGTTGATGACGAAAATTTCAGGGCTACATGCCTTTCAATCGGCAATCCACACTGCGTAATCTTCGTTGAAGATGTGGAAAGATTTCCTGTTGGACGCTACGGCCCTAAGATCGAAAATCATCCCATCTTTCCTAAGAGAATTAACGTTGAATTCGTTCAAATAGTGAAAAGAGATCTCTTAAAAATGAGGGTTTGGGAGAGAGGTGTTGGCGAAACACTTGCATGTGGCACCGGAGCATGCGCAAGCGTTGTAGCCGGAAGTATACTCGGCAAAATAAGTCGTGAATGCACAGTTCAACTCTTAGGTGGGAAACTCAAAGTGAAATATAGTGGGGATAACAAAATATGCATGACTGGCCCCGCTGAAAAGGCCTATGAGGGAACGCTGGAATTCAATTTCTAAAATGCTAATTTTTAGTCATAGCCATCGGTCTTCAGCGCAGTTTCTCCCAAACACCCTACCTTTATAAAGAACTTCCAAAATCTTTAGAAGCAAAGAGAAAAAGCTATTTGGGAGGAGCTCTTCTTGAGATTTCAGCTTGCCGATAGGGTTAATAGGCTTCCCCCATACTTGTTCGCGGAGCTTGAGAAGATAATAAATGAAAAGAGGCGGCAGGGTGTAGACTTAATATCTCTGAGCATCGGCGATCCGGATCTTCCTCCGCCGCCATTTGTTCTTGAGGCGCTCAGAGAGGAGAGTGCGAATCCGAGAAACCATAATTACTCCTTCAGTCAAGGCGAGCCGTACTTTAGGGAGTCGGTTGCAGAATGGTACAAGGGGCGCTTTAATGTTGATTTAGACGCTGAGAGGGAGGTCATAGCATTGATTGGATCTAAGGAGGGCATAGCTAATTTTTCAAGAGCGTTCGTGAATCCAGGCGATAAAGTTCTTGTTCCCGACCCAGCTTACCCGGTATACGCTAATGGCGGAACCTTACTAAGCGATGGCATACCAGTTAAAATGCCACTACTGGAGGAGAATGACTTTAAACCTGATGTAGATTCGTTGGATCTTAAGGACATAAAAATGATTTTTCTTAATTATCCAAACAATCCAACTGCCAGCGTTATGACTAAAGACGAATTGAAGGCTATAGTTGACTTGGCGAGAGAGAAAAATGTGATAGTGTGCTATGACAATGCTTATTCGGAGATAACATTTGACGGCTATAGGGCTCCAAGCATACTTGAGATAGATGGTGCAATGGAAGTGTCTATAGAATTCCATTCATGCTCAAAAACATTTAATATGACTGGGGATAGAATAGGGTTCGCGGTTGGAAACAACGAGCTTATAGAGGGGTTAGTGAAGGTTAAGGCACAGGTGGATTCTGGTCCACCAGTTTACATACAGAAAGTAGCTTCAAAAGCCCTAAAAAGCTACGTTAATGGAGAACCGCCGGAATATATCAGTTGGATGAACAAAATATACGCCGAAAGAAGGGATACATTACTAAAGGGTTTAAGATCCGTTGGGCTTGAAGCCGCTAAACCTTTAGCAACCTTCTACGTTTGGGCGAAATGCGGCGGTGACTCAATGGAGTTTGCATCGAAGATTTTAGAGGCAGGAGTAGTAGTGGCTCCCGGAATAGGGTTTGGGAAATATGGGGAAGGCTACATAAGATTCTCAGTGACCCAGCCGAAAGAGCGGATTGAAGAGGCGTGCAGGAGAATCGAGGAACTTCTAGCATGACATAGATAAAAATAACTTTTTTTATCTCCTAGACCCTTTTTAGGCCTGAGTGCTGAAAACTTTTGTGTTCTAATTAAAAAAGGGAATTAATAAAAAGAAAGTATATATATTTAGTTTTGTAATGTACTCTCTTTTTGGAAGGATTAGCCTTGCTACAATATGATGTGATAATTGTTGGCGCCGGGCCGGCTGGAATATTTTCAGCCCTAGAGCTCGCTAAGCATACCGATCTGAATATTCTAATGTTGGAGAAGGGATCTGACATTGACAAGCGCAGATGCCCGGCAGCTAGAGGTTTAGGATGCATAAACTGTAAACCGTGCGCCTTACTTTCCGGCTGGGGTGGGGCTGGAGCCTTCAGCGATGGAAAACTAACAATATCCACTTCAGTTGGAGGATGGTTAAACGAGTATGTTGGCGAAGAGAAGCTTTCGGATTTGATAAATTATGTTGATAGCATATATGTGAAATACGGTGGTACCAAAATAGTTTATGGCGGAGATTTAGATGAGGTTGAAAAAATAGAACGTAGGGCTGCGCTTGCTGGACTCACATTGGTTAGGCAGAGAATCCGCCATCTGGGAACTGAAAAGTGTGCGGAGGTTCTTCAGAGAATGCGCCGGGAACTGAACAATAGCGTTGAGGTGAGAACTAGAACTGAAGTTAAGGGTTTACTAGTGAAGAATGGTGTGGTCAGAGGCGTCGAGACTGTAGGCGGTGAAAAGATTTATGGAAAATACGTTGTTGTCGCACCGGGCAGAAGCGGCGCTGAATGGCTTAAAAGTGAAGCCCAATCCCTTGGCTTGAAGACGCTTAATAACCCGGTGGATGTCGGCGTCAGAGTTGAGGTTTTAGCGGTAACGATGGAAGAGCTAACTGATGTTTTGTACGAACCTAAGTTTATATACTACTCAAAGGCCTTCGACGATCAGGTTAGAACATTCTGCGTGAACCCCTACGGCGAGGTTATTACAGAATCATACAGCGGCGTTATAAGTGTTAACGGACAGAGCTATGCCGAAAGGAAAACTGAAAACACAAACTTCGCCATATTGGTCAGCACCTCTTTCACACATCCATTCAGGGAACCAATCGCTTACGGCGAGTACATTGCTAAATTAGCTAACCTCCTTAGTGGCGGCGTAATCATACAGCGTTTAGGCGACTTGGAGCTTGGGAGAAGATCAACGGAGGAGAGGATAAGCCGAAGCGTGGTTAAACCAACGCTTAAGATTGCTACTCCAGGTGATTTAAGCTTCGTTCTGCCATATAGGTATTTAACTGATATTCGAGAGATGCTTGAAGCTCTGGATAAGGTGGCGCCGGGGACATATTCGAAACATACATTGCTTTACGGCGTTGAAGTGAAATTTTACTCATCAAGACTTGAGCTGAACGAAAATCTGGAAACAAGAATCAGAAATCTATTCACAATAGGCGATGGAGCCGGAGTGACTAGAGGATTAATACAAGCGAGCGCAAGCGGCGTTATAGTGGCTGAGGAAATAATGCGCAGAGAGAATAAGCATGGAAAAAGGCCTAGAGAATGAAGTGAGCCGGCCTAAAAGAGCAACGGTAAGGCTGTGTAAACCTTAGCAGCTGATAACACCCCTTTTATTGTGACGTACTCGTTGGGTGCGTGCGCTAACTCCTCTACGCCGGCGCCGAAACCTAAGCATGGAATATCTGAGGTCTTCTTCACCGCTATGGCGTCCGTTGCACCCATTAATATTTTCGGCTTAGGCCGGATACTGGTTGAGATCTCAACGGCTTTTCTTAAGTTTAGAGCGAAATCTGAATCCCACTGTTCATAATATCCGCCTTCCATATTGATTATCTCAGCCTCAACACCCTTGGTTCTGAAATTGGTGATTAGTTTGTTAAGCTGCTCCGCAACGGTTTCCGGATTTATCCCGGGGGTCACTCTTATGTCAAAAGACGCTTCAGCATAGTCTGGAACAACATTAACTTTTACTCCGCCGCTTATCATAGTTAGGCTGAGGGTTGGATAATGGAAGGCTCTTTTTATGGCGTTCTTCTGCTCCTCCGTTAAATCTCTGCCTCTTAGGAGATAATTTATGCTTGAATCAACCAGCTCCTCTAGATCTGCCGGGAGACTCCATCTGTAATCGCCAATCTTCCTTACTAGATCTACTGCTGAAAGTAGTTTATCTATTGCATTATCGCCATAAAAGGGCATGCTTCCATGAGCAGTCCTTCCAGTCGCCTTTAAGCGTAGGCGCAAGTAGCCCTTGCAGCCAACATCTATGTAGGGTTCCTCATCTGGGCTTCTGCTTAGCGAGTCACCTATTAGGCAGGCGTCTCCACGTATCAGCCCTCTCTCAGCAAGCCAACGCGTCCCGTCGGGAGAACCAACCTCCTCATCGCACGTAAACCAGAAATCAACAGTGGCATGTTCTTTCTCCTTGAGCTCATTTAGAACCCTTGCAGCGATCATGGCGGCTGCGCATGAACCCTTCATGTCGCTTGCGCCCCTACCATAAATCCTTCCATCCTTAACCACGCCACCGAAGGGGTCGTGAACCCATTTTTCTCGCATGCCAGCTGGAAC
Organism: uncultured Candidatus Bathyarchaeia archaeon; assembly: GCA_964529605.1. Classification (GTDB taxonomy): domain Archaea; phylum Thermoproteota; class Bathyarchaeia; order Bathyarchaeales; family DTEX01; genus DTEX01. The sequence continues at coordinate 8,632 of CAZGXE010000048.1, forward strand.
AACATCTAGGTGACCGAGCCAAATTATTGTCTTACCCGACCCGCCCGAAACCCTAACATGCACATTCACTTTCTCCCTTTTCCTAGCGTAGAAGGAAGCCTTCAGACCGACTGCTTCAAAGTAGGATCGGATGTATTCGGCGCATTCCAGTGTGCGACTCGGCGGGGAGATAGTTTGGAATCTTATAAGCTCGGACGCGATCGAAATGAGTTCGGATTTTAGCTCCTCAACACGGTTTAGGGCATATCTTATTGTAGGGGTTGGAGCCGCGTTAACCAATACTTTTCCTCCAAATTAGGTTATGATCTGATCTAATTTCCCATTTTCAGCGGCATGTTTAATCTCCAGCATTGGTAGATCTAAGGCTGCCTCAACTCTATCAAGACCATATCTCTTGAGGATTCTCCGATATTTCAGCGTCAGCCTACGCATCTCAGGCGATGTCGGCCCAACACAGGGGCTTCCCGGAATCCTAGGGCTCACATCGAAAACATAAAAGGCAAGCCTCTTCT
>CAZGXE010000049.1:0-8978 GCA_964529605.1 uncultured Candidatus Bathyarchaeia archaeon
ACTATGAGTCTCTGAGAAAGAATCCTGTGCTCCTCTGGAGGAAGCTGGCTGAAACTGTTGGAAGCTCTATGGAGAGGAAAACTATGGTCTTCTCTATGAAAGCCTTCGACATTTCCCATCTAATTTGCTACAGGGATTATCTAGAATCTAGTAGTATTACCGCATTACTTAACTTAACTTTTTCTGGGTTTCTTTAGAAGAAAATGGGATTATATAAAATTTAGGGGCTTGGGGGCCTAACCTACTATATGATCCACTATCGCTTCCGGCTTAAACGGTTCTATATCCCCGTATCCTTGTCCCACCCCTAAGAATAGAATAGGCTTCTTCGTTATGTAAGCTATTGAAATTGCCGCCCCCCCCTTCGCGTCAGCATCCATCTTCGTCAGTATTGAGCCGCTTATGTTGATATGCTTGTTGAATTCTTCAGCCTGTGAGACCGCGTCGTTTCCGGCTAACGCGTCCCCAACAAATATTGTGAGATCAGGGTTAACAACCCGTATTATCTTTTCCATTTCAGCCATAAGGTTTTTATCCGTCTGCATTCTCCCAGCCGTGTCGATGAGAACAACGTTTATCCCCCTTGATCTAGCGTACTGAACTGCGTCGTAGGCTACTGCAGCCGCGTCTGAACCATATTTATGCTTAATTAAGCTAACCCCAAGCCTTCTAGCATGCTGCTTAAGCTGCTCTATCGATCCCGCCCTGAAGGTGTCGCTGCACGCTAAGACAACTGAATATCCGCTTTTGAGCAGTAAATTTGCAATCTTAGCTATTGTCGTCGTCTTTCCAGTTCCATTTATTCCAACAAAAACGATTACGCAGGGTTCTCTCCTCCTTCTCTTCTCTTCAACCAGTCTAAGAAGATCTATCTTATCCGGTGTTTCAAGAACCTCTAGAAGAGTACTCCTTAATGTTTCCTGCACTATTCTACGTTTATCCTCTAATCTACTAACCTTTAGCCCCGTGAGTTTCCTCCCGATTTCCTCGCATAGGCGCTCTGCAACCGTGAAAGCCACATCATTCTCTAGAAGTGTAAGCTTGAATTCCCAGAGAACCTTCCGGAGGTTTTCCGGCTTAAGCTCTATGGTTGAAACCTTGCTTACAAGCCCGCTTAGCGCTTCCCGTAGCTTCTCGAACATTGACTCCTCCCCTCCCTGCTCCTTTAGACCTATTTTCTACGTTCGACCGCTAGCTCCTGAAGTCTATTCTGCCCTTCCCTCAATCTGGTTAGAATCTGATTTAACTGCTGCTCCAAAGCCGTCTTCGCCTTGTTCAGTTCAGCTATGCGGTTCGCTATGTCCTCCTTAGCTTCTTTTATCGGTTTTTCAATAGCCACTCCGGCTCCAATCCCATAGACTATTTTATCCGAATCTTCAATCTTCGCTTTAATGTATGAGCCTCCGCCTATTGGAACAAATATCGAATCCGAATCCTTCTTTTCGACGCCTTCAAGTGACATGCTGGCCAAATTAAGCTCCGTTAAGGCTGCGTTAACAAAGTTTATTCTCGCCTGCAAATATTCAGCTGTGCCTTCTAAAACTCTGATTTCAGCTATCAGTTCTCTAGCCCTATCCTCTATGGATTCCTTAGGTGTGGACATGGAATAAACACCTAAACCATAAAGGACTGTAGGAGACTTAAATAGGTTTAGCGTTCGCTCTCCTCAGGGGATGCTTCCTCAATTTTTATGATTTTTATGTGGAATCGCTTAACCCTATGTTTGCTGCCGAAGATCTTGTAAATTTCCTCAATGGCATGCTCCGGCTTCAGTGCTCTAATCTCCTTCTTAAACGCTGTTTTAAAGTTCGGCTTCGTTATTTTCCCAATCACCCTGTAAACCTTAACTTCACTCATTTCCGCCAGCCACCTTTAAGGCTTGACTTATCATAAATATTTCCGGACCGGTTGTCAGCGAGCCCGCAACGGCGACATGACTGTTTCCTATCAAACCTGTAGCTATGTAGGGGATTCCCTGATTAACTGTTCCAACACTAACTGGAACTTTTAGGATCTCACCTAAAAGTTTTTCCTCCTCAGGCTTAATCAGCGGATGAGCTAGAACCCCCTTGTTTGTTGTAACCGCAAGCGAGCCTACATATGGCAGTCCAGCTATCTCGCCCTGGACGACTTCAACGCCCAAAGTGTCAGCTATCACTTTTATCTCATTCTTTTTCAGCCTTGGATCGGCCACTGCGCCGTGATCGTTTGCCAGAACAAGGTTTCCGAGGGCTGTTTTTCTACTTCCCTCCATCACCGTTATGTTTATGTCGGTTAGGGTTTTAAGGGTTGAGAGCTCCTCATCCCAGATTGAATGAGGCAGAACCATGCCGTGGGCGTTTGCGCATACAAGGGAGCCCACAAGCACTGATCCGCCTATATTCGTTTTCACAACCTTTCTTCCAACCCACTTCTCAAGTTTCCTCACCTTAGTTTCCGGAAGCTGATTTGGTACGATAACGAATCTGTCCGTTACACGGATGAAAACACCTATACTTGCGCTGCCGAACGCTTCCAGAAGAAACAGCGCCATACCTATTCTCCTTCAGCTAAATGAACCGTTACCAGCCCATCCCTATCCTTCGCGGCTCTCACCCTGATTTTGCGCGGAGGCTTCTCAATACCCCTACTCCATATCCTTTCATTCACTTCATTTAAAATCCTTATAGAGTTATCGTCAGCCTTCATATGTTTCCTAATGAAAACCTTGAGTATCCGCATTGCTCTTGGAGCCCGCTTGGTTACCGGCGCAATCCAAGCTCTGCTGAGGGGAACAGTGTATATGCGTTCCTCCACAATTTCCCCCTTAGCTTCCGCTTCAACACTTGCGGCTTCAGGCTTTTCCTCTTCCCCCTCAGCCCCTTCTTTCTCCTCTTTACTTTCACCGCTCATCCCCGAGTCACCTTAAGCCTTTATCTTAGTTCTCCTCCAATGTCTCTTCGGGATTCTAGTGATTTTCCCAAGGGTTTTCGCTATAACCCATGAGGGTATCGGCTTACTCCTCTTACCGGCGCTTATCAGCCTAAGTTTTTTAGCAAGCGGCTTATGCCTCGCCATTTTTCACATCCTCCTTATGCGAATTTCCCTCCTATCAGCCTGTAATCTCCTCAGAATCTCTTTCAGCTGCCAGTCGTCTATAGGTATCCTTATTCTTCCCTGCTGTGCAATCTGGATTAGCTGCATCTCTAACTGAGCTGCGAACTCAGGCTTAACCATCTTCAGGTTTGAGATTCTCTGTCTGGCTTCAGGCGTGAGAATCCTTCTCAGAACCGCCTGCTTTTGAGCCTCTATTCTTTTCTGAGCCTCAGCAGCCTCCTGCTCCTGTAATAGCTTCCGCTGTAACTCCATGAGTTTTCGCTTCCGTATTTCCTCGAGTTCCTTATCGTTTAGGCTCATAAGCATGCCTCTCATTTCAATATTAATATTTAGCCAGAGCCTGATTAACTTTTTCCAGCTTTCTCTTAATCTCTGTTGATAGGGAATCTAGCAATTTTCTTCCTTCAGGGGTAACCATCCTACCCCTCCCCCTTATTGTCTGGATGAAACCAGCTTCCTCGAGCTGCTGAAGAGCCTTTCTAATTATCGCCCCGCTTCCCTTCCTTGCATGCTCAGGTCTTGTGCCCCTATCTTTTCTTCCGCCATATTCGGAGCGCAGATGCTCTACGCCTATCGGCCCCTTAATATATACTTTTCTAAGTAGCGATGCGCATCGAATGTACCACCAATCCGGGTTCTGCGGCTCCCGCTTTACATGCACACCAGTCTTCACGTATGGTGTCCACTCGGGAGGGCTGACAGCGTCCACATTATCCTTCAGATACTTCGCCAGCCGCTCTATTAAGATCGATGGAGGTACATCATACGGTGTTGGCAACGCTATTCATTCCTCGCTAACTTTAAGCTTTTCCTCCACTATTCTAGAAGAGAGTCTTATAAATACTTATTTGCGGAAAGCCTCCATTAAAGAGGTTTCATAACGGTTTTGTTAGGGCTTCTATTTCCTCTTATATAATGTGAAGGTGTGACCTATTATCTGAACGACCTTTGAATCGGTTTCAGAGGATATTCTCTGGGCGATATTCTCTAAAGTGTCATTCGCCAGAGCAGACCTTAAAACTTTGATCCTAACCTTTCTTCTAGTCTTTAGCTGCTTCAGAATCTCCTTTATCTGAGCTTCTGTCACCCCCATCTTACCTATGCGGACGGTTGACTCTGAAGGAAGCCTCTTCTGCGAGATCTTACGCCTAGGGGTCATCTGCTTTTTCTCCTTCTTAACGGTTTTCTCATATGCTTACCGCAATATAAACATGTAATAACTATGTGCGGTTCCCTTCTAGATTGTATGCGGACACGTGAGCTCACACCTGGAAAAATGAACCTCTTACAGTGCCTACATATTAGGAGGCGGCTTTCTCTAGGTAGGCGGATTCTAGCACGCATAGCGATTTTCCTGGCAATTTCAACGTACCTTTGAGCCAAATCCGGTCTTTCATGAAGAATCTCCTTGGCGAGATCGAACAGTCTCCTGATGCGTTTAATGGCTATCTTCCTAATCTTATTTTTATTGTTCATAGACCTTAACTCATGAAGATTCTTCTTGGGATTCGAGAAAACTGTAGATCTTTCTCAGAAGCATGATCCAGCTTACATAGGAGTTTATTGACGCCCTAAGAGCCGTTGTATCATTAGCTTCAAAAATCAGCAATATTTTTCTCCCTTCCCTAATAATCTTGACTTTAGAGCGGTATCTAACGGTTACTTTTGTCTCCGGCTTAATGGATTCACTCGCTATCTCAGCCTCCCTCTCGGAGGGAAATGTGAAACGTAAGGTCGCTGAGGCTCCCTTAATCATACATCCCACACCACATGGGAAATTTTCATCCGTGGGCCAACCTCAATTTTTCCAGGTAGAAGAAAGAAGGAGATGTTCGCCCAGCAGTCGTCTCCGTCAGCAACGCGCATGCACGCCTCATAATCGGAAGGTTCAGTCCTGAGCTTAAGCATCGGCAGCTCAAGGAACTCTGAAAGTTTCAGCTTAAACCTGTCAATCTCTTGGCTTCCATCTTCGGACGCTTCCAAAAATAGTGATTTAATAGGCTTCTTCACATTCCTTGCCGGCATCCCACTAAACTCCCTCCGCAGCTTTACGCCTGAAATATACAGGCGCGGCGGCTCCTCCCCGAATCCTCCCTCAACAACCCTGAAGAGCCTAATCCTTCCAGGACCGCCTTTCCACCTGTCAATAAGAATGAACTTTTCAGCTCCAAGCTGGAGGGTTCTTTCAGCCACCCCTAAGAGAGTCATTTTCCCACGGTTAACCTTAACTAAGCCCGGTATTGAACGCGTGAGGTCGTTACATAAGCTTCTAACTCTTCTTGTAGGCCTATGGGAAGTTGTAAGTAGGATCATCTGAAACTGATCCTCAAAAAAGGATGCTTAATGGCTTTTAGCGGTTCGCTCAGCCACCATGCCTATTTTAGTTGTGGGTGTGTATGCTCCGCCGGCGAATCTGAACCCGCATTTTCTGCAGACCCATATGCCAACGCTTTCCCTACGTACGGCTCTTAACCCACATTTTGGGCATGGATAGGGCCTTCTTATTCCAGATATGATGGATACATAGCGTTTTCTAACGGAGACTCCGTATCTTGGGCCGAAACCCCTAGCTGGACCAATCTTCTTCTTTTTTCTTCTTCTACCCATCAGCTCTTCACCACTAGTTTTCTTAATTCTTCAGCTTTCTCTCTTCCTATGTAAACGGTCTCCATGATCTGTTGCGGCGTTAATGCGCCCCGCCCGCTCTTCTGTATTGCGCATATCCTGTCATTCTTATCGAATGTTATTGTTAACCGGCCTTCCATAGCCTCCTCCTCATCAAGCCATGGGTCAACGACTAGTTTACCGCTTAAATTTGCGAATGTGATTGCGATTGGATAGTTATTTATGGGCAGCGGTGTGAGCTTAGATGTCTTTTTAATCTCACCGTTCTCAACAGTGTATACGGGTATTTTAGTGTTTAGTAGAGCGGCTAAGGCGGCTAGAGCAGAGGCGTCAATCAAGTTTCCATCGTGATTAAGCACATAAACGTCAACAAATATTATATAAACCTTCTTCCCTGGGATCAAGCAGAGTTTCTCTAGGTCGATGGCCTTGGATTCCCGTATTCCTCTATCGACAACCCTGGCGAGCTCTATTGCCTCTTCACTCGGCGGTCCAGCCTCAAATTCGGGTGAAGCTAAGGGTACGAACTCTGAGTTAACTGTGAGAACTCCATCGTTAGGTCTGTCTGAGAAGGGTTCACCTACTTCAACTTTAATCCCGACGACAACCTCCGTTTTGCCGAGCAGAATCCTCGCTGAACCCTCAGCCTTCTCGATTATACCGGTTTCTATTTTAATCGGCCGGTAATCCATGAGTCCCCTATCATCAAGCCTTTTTCCGTTAGCGATCATCTGGGATATCTGCTTCTGTCTTATACGTGAAACCATCATTGAAGACATGTTTCCACCTCCTCCTTAATGGCTAAATACTTAGCCTTCAACGCTTCCTTCTGGAGTTCATAGATCTGCTTGCAGCCTTCAATCGCAAGATTTAACGCCTCCTTAAACTCGTCAAGAGTTAATAGTCCATCCATCTGAAGAAGCGACACTACACCTAGGTTAGGCATATAAGCCACCGGTAGGTCAGCTTCCCCCTCCTTATCTTCAATATCGTTGAGGTCCAAAACTAATACTCCGTCAACTTTTCCGGCGGCGCAGGCGGCGACGAGGTCTCTCATAGGTATCCCAGCGTCAGCTAAAGCTAGAGCCGCAGCTGTTGCACCGGCGCATCTTGTTCCTCCATCAGCCTGTAGAACCTCAACGAATAGGTCGATGGATGTTCTCGGAAACCTTTCGAGGAATACAGCTGGCTCAAGAGATTCTCTAATGACTTTTGAGAGCTCTATCTCACGTCTTGAAGGCGCTGGAGACTTCCGTTCCTCAACTGAGAATGGAGCCATGTGGTATCTGCATCTGAGAAGAGCCCTATCCGGGAGGGCTAAATGTCTGGGATGGACCTCTCTCGGACCATAAACTGCTGCAAGTATCTTGCTTTTTCCCTGTTCAATATATGCTGATCCATCAGCGTTGCTTAGCACGCCGACCTCTATTTTTATCGGCCTGAGCTCATCTGGTTTACGTCCGTCAGTTCTCAAACCTTTCTCATTAATTAACTTAATTTTTTCACTCATTGTTTTTCTCCTTTCTCTCTTCTTATCATTTCAGCTATTCTATCAGTTAGCCCGGAGGTGTGTGCTTCCTGAGCTATCTTCTCAATTGCTAGAATAGCTAACCTTTCATTTTTCGGGCTTGGGCCGGAAATTAATATTACACCGTTCCGTCCAACAATTATTTTACACTCACTTTCTCTTTTAAGCATACTTATCATTGAAGCCTTACGGCCGATGATCCTAGGTATTTTCGCAGGGGAAACCTTAATCACCTGGCCTTGCGTGATTTTTCCGAGACCTGGCTCACGGATTGTGAGGAGTGGGTCGATGGTTCTGTCAAACGCTATAATCTTCGCTAGAATCAGGTCTCCAACATCAAGGAATTTTGTTAGATCATTCTTCTGTTGCCTGAACGGTCTATTTAGAGCTTCATTGGCCTTTAAAACAGCCTTGTAGGGCGCGTTTATGTCAACGTCCCAGCCGTTTATGTTCACGTCCTCAACTCTACCGATCACCTGATCCCCAACTGAGGGTATGTAAACAGTGTTTAATGCAACAACCTGAACTGTTCTTCCCTCATATTCAACAAGCCCAAGCCTACTCGCATAAATTCTAAACTTCTCTTTATAAGTGTTGTTTCCAGCTATGTAATCTCCTTCAGCAAGGAGTTCGCCCGGGGTCACTATCTGCCTGTTCTCAAAATAAAACATGGCCTAAAATTCACCTCACCTACTTTCTTCCATTTAACAATTATACCTACTTTACAATTTTAACCTCAATGTTTCCGCGGGTTATTTTCCCCATCTTCTCCAAGAATGGACCGTAAAGTCCAGCCGGCATCTCCAAGATGACTGATAGTGAACCGTCGCTCAGCCAAGCCTCATTCTTTATGGTTCCAAAGGATTTAAGCGTTCCGTAAGATCTGCCTGCGTATTCCGGCGGTATGCGCGCTGCCACAGAGAGCTTCTCAACGCTCAGCGGTAAAAGTTTACGTAGAGCCTTAATAGCTTCATTAGCCTGCTCCTCAACACTTTTAAATGGGTCTATAGGAAATCGGATTTGTTCGAGTGCCTGCTCTATGCGCATTGGCGGATGGGGGAGCTTGGTTCTCGGGTCAACAGCGTTACGGGATATGAAGTTAATTATTTGTCTACGCTTCTCCTCAATCATTCTTTTTCTCTGCTGGGCGGTTAGGTGCAGAACACCCCTCTTAAGTATTATTTTGGATATTTCCAGCGGATCCACAGTTCCGAAAGCTTCTTTAAGCTTCTTTTCAGGAGCCCTCAGGCCCTTATTTGCATCAGTGAATATTACGTCTGAAACCAGTATTTCTGAGAGCGACACAGATTTTCCGCTGCGAAAAGAAAATGCTGGGTCAGGTTTAACGAGGATCTCAAAATTTTCTCCGCCAATATTTATGCGAGCAATCGTATAGTTTTTGCTCATCCTTCTCAGCTACCCTGCACTTCCTTAATATACTCCCCAATCTCCTCATCAGCTAACAATCTAAACCGCTTTGTTGAGAGCGGCACGACGGCTATTTTAATCTTAGGCTGCTCACCCCTCGCCTGCATGGACTTCAATAGAGATTTGACGCCCAGCTTTATAGCTTCCTTGAGGGTTAGGTCGTCGCGGTACTCTTCCTTCAGCACATTCTCGGCTGTTTCACGTCCAATCCCTATGGCGACGGCCTTGTAGGATCTGTAGGTTCCGCTTGGATCGGTTGTAAAGAGCTGGCTTCCGCCCTTATCAACGCCGGCAAAGATTA
>CAZGXE010000050.1:0-8810 GCA_964529605.1 uncultured Candidatus Bathyarchaeia archaeon
TGAGGTTCTTAATGGTAGGAGAGAAAAGAGGGTTGGAATTGTAGACTGGCTTGGGAAACTTGAATCCGAAGGAAAACTTGACGAATTTTTAGAGGGGTTCTAGAAGGCCTTCCTCCCCCTCAAAATATCGGTTTTTGTAACCAATTTTATTCCTCTCCGGCTTGCGTAGGCTTTCGCATGCTCGCTAAACTTTTCGGCAACCACTATCGGATTGGAAAAACCAGAGTTCTCAGCCGCCTTATCCACGTTTATAATAATGTTTACGCCAACTGTTCTATTCCAATCCTTGACGCAAACCGGATAAACCTCACTTCTCCTCCGAATTATCAGATCAAACCTTTTAGCTGATAGATTCTCATCCTGAAATGGATTTTTATCTACGGCATAACCTCTCCTAGTGAAATATAGGATTGCGAGTTCAATCAACGGCCGTCGACTCATCTCTTCCACAATAAATGAATAACATATATAATATAGAAAAATCTTTTCATCAAGTTAGTGTTTCTTTACGGTTTTTACCGAGCAGATTTTTTACACCCATCCATTGAGCTATCGCATAGCCGACCAAAATTTGAAGCCAGAAGGTTACAACTCTTATGAGTAATGTCGCCGTTCCACTAAGGGCCACTGGGATCTTGAAAAACGTGTAGAGGCTTGTCATAACTATTTCCACGATACCTAAGGGAAGCGCTATCGGAATCGTCTGAATAGCCACACTTATAGAGTAAACCACAATAGTCTCATAAATCTTTGCAGCTATCCCACTGAAACCCAGTGCGTAAAAGACAAGAAAGTATATGATCAGATGGAAAAACCATGCAAGGAAGCTGTAAGCGGCCGCCTTCACCAATAACACTCTATTTTTACCAAAGGACTCAATCCCTCTGTGAAAGTGCAGTAAATGTTGGTGCATCTTTTCTTTAATCTCTGGGGGGTTAAGGCGGCCTCTCGTTAAGAAGCCGGCGGCCTTCGCTAGAAAGTCAATTAGTTTTTCAGCCGCATCCTTCTTAAGAGACAAGTAAAGTAAAGCTGCGATTAGGAATAGGGATCCCAAAATCACTATAGAAAGGAGGTATAAGACCCCCGCACCAATCTTCTCGTATTCGCCTTCTATAATGAGGAATGTGGAGGAGAAAAATAGGCAGACCAAAGTTATTAGGGTTGTTATTATACGATGGCCCACAACCGATGCGATGATTTTTCCAGAGGGGTCCCTAGTCTCCCTATGAACTAGGTAGACTCTTGTAATCTCACCGGAAATGGCCTCAAATGGAAGGATTAAATCCACGAAGTTACCCAGCCAGCAGTAGAGGAAGGCCTTCTTCAAGTTCATTTTTATCGATAATCCTTTCATGAATTCATTCCAGCTCATGGAATAAAAGATCATGCTTAACACTATAGCGATGATTGTCAGGGAATAGTAAATGGAGTACTCATATGGGTTGACGCTTCTAAAAACCTCAAGGATGCCACCGAAACCGACGAAGAAGTACAAGTATAAAATAAAGATTAATGCTCCCGCTACAATGAATGCTGCTAGCTTTGCAAAGGAGCTCCCGTTCATTTTGAATCAACTGAAAATAACCTTAAAATCTCACAATATAAAGATTGTTTAATACATTAATCCATTTAGAGAGAAATATTTCCTATCCTTCTCAGGAGGGAAACAGCAATTTTTAATTGTCATTCCGCTTAAATAATGTTTCGATATGACTCCGATAAAGGCCGTAATATTCGACTTAGATGACACCTTGATCTATTCTGGAATAGACTATAAACAAATGAAGAATTCATTAATTGAATTTCTAACCGAAGTTGGGGTTGATCCTTCACTCATCAATGTAAACATGTTAAACTCTGAAATTCTTAGAGCTGCCGTAGAAAACCTGCGTGGAAAAAATGTGTCGGAGAAGAAGATTAGGAAGATTCTTGATAAGGCTAACGCTATTATGAACGAGTCTGAGCTGAACTCTCTGGATAGAGTTAAACTAATGGAGGGGGCCCTAGAGGTGTTAAGCACTCTCAAAAGGCGGGGTTTCAAGCTTGGTGTCATAACCAATGGATGCCGAAACTACGCGGTGAAAGTGGTTGAAAAATTCCATCTGAATAAATATGTTGAGGCCATCGTTGCTAGAGATGATGTAGCTGATTTCAAACCGAGCTCAAGACATCTCTCGAGAATTCTCGAAGTTTTAGGGGTCTCCGCTGAAGAAGCCGTTTTTGTTGGTGATCATTGGATAGACGCCTTATGCGCCAAGAACTCCGGAGTCAGATTCATTCTCTTCAGAAGCAATAGGTCAAACGCTAAGGATTCTGAGAACATGGCGCATAAGGTAATAGATGACCTGCGAGAACTAGTTCATCTGCTCCCAGCCTAGTTCTTCTTTTTACATAACCGATGCAAGTTAGTTCTCATAAATTATAAATCCATATTCTTAGAGAAAATTTAATGTGTGAGGAATGAAATCCCTTATCGACGCATGTTTAGGCTTGTCATCCCTAGATCTTCTAATCTCCGGAAGAATAGTTGATGTTTACAGCGGTAGTGTAACTGAAGGATACGTAGGCGTAAAAGAAGGGTTAATAGTTTATGTTGGCCGAAAACCGAAGCCGGCTAGAGAGTTCATGGGGTTCCCGTCCGAATATATTTTGCCAGCTTATATTGACGGGCACATCCACATTGAAAGCTCGCTTATGACTCCGAAAATGTTTGCTAGAGCGGTTATTCCCCACGGAACCTGCTGTGTTATAGCTGATCCACATGAGATTGCGAATGTCATGGGTTTAGAAGGCATAAAATTCATGATCGAAGACGCCGCCAAATCGCCGCTCAAAACTTACTTTATGATCCCATCCTCCGTTCCCTCAACGGATCTCGAGACGGCTGGGGCTGAGATAGGCCTGAAAGAGATAGAGATTCTGAAGGGCTTTAGACAGATCCTGGGTTTGGGCGAGGTTATGAACTATAAGGGGGTGATCAGTGGGGAGAAAAATATTCTGGAAAAGCTGAGAGCATGCAGCGGGATGATTATTGATGGGCACGCCCCTGGCTTGAGGGGTGATGAGCTGCGTGCATATATGCTGGCCGGAGTAAAATCAGATCATGAAGTAATCAGCCTAGATGAGGCTTGGGAAAAACTATCCCTAGGAATGTGGCTTATGATTCGTGAGGGCTCAACAGCTAAGTCTATCTCCAAACTTATAAAGGTGGTTTCTAGAGGCTCTCCGGAGAGGGCTATGTTTGTAACCGATGATAGGCACGCTGGTGACATACTGATGGGGGGTCATATGGATAACTGTTTAAGAAAGGCCGTTGAAGCAGGTTTAGACCCAATAGACGCCGTAAGAATGGTGACGATTAAGCCTGCGGAATACTTTAGGCTTAAGAATCTCGGGGGTCTATCACCGGGTAAATCCGCAGACATAACAATTGTAAATAACCTCAGAGAGTTTAGGGCTGAAATGGTTCTGATAGATGGGAGAGTAGTTGCAAAGGATGGAAAATACTTAGGTGAGGAAACTGAAAATCCCTTGGAAACGACTGCTGAGGCAACGGTAAAGAGAACGGTTAAGATTGGCAGATTAAAACCTGAAGATCTGCGCATTAAGCATCCGAGTAAGGAATGGGGCGAGGCAACTGTGAGGGTTATAGGCGTGGTTAAGGATCAAATAGTTACCGAGGAACTCCACTATGAAATGTCTATCATCCACAGGGAGGTTCCTCCTGATCCCAAGCGGGATCTATTAAAAATATGTGTTGTGGAAAGGCATAAGAGAACCGGTAGAATTGGGAGGGGATTTGTATTCGGCTTCGGGCTCAAAGCCGGCGCCCTAGCATCAACCATCGCCCATGATTCCCACAATATAGTAGCCGTCGGCGTAAATGATGAAAGCATATATAGCGCGGTTAGGAGGCTTAGGGAGATAAACGGCGGCCTAATCGTGACTGATGGAAGAAAAGTTTTAGAGGATCTTTCGCTTCCAATTGCCGGATTAATGGCAGAAGCCGATGTAAGTGAAATAGCTGCTAAGATGATGGCTCTTGAAAGAGCTGCTGTTGAAATCGGCTGCAGAATCAGGAATCCGTTTATGGCTCTGTCCTTCCTGTCGCTACCGGTTGTGCCTAAGCTCAGACTCACTGACTTCGGGCTTGTTGATGCAGAAAACCTAAAAATTGTGAATTTATTTGTTGATTAAAAATAAAGCATAAATCCATGTTTGGCACCATATTTTTCGGGGCGGTTTATTTGACTAAGGCCTTATATTTACAGGACAGCTACCTTAAGGAATGTGATGCAACTGTTGTTAAAGTTACGGATGGCAAATACATAGTCCTGGATCAGACGATTTTCTATCCTAAAGGCGGCGGCCAGCCGTGGGACACCGGCAAAATAATACGTGGAGAAGAGGTTTTCAATGTTGTTTATGTCGGTAAATTCGGCGGCGAAATATCCCACGAAGTTGATAGGGAAGGCCTTAAGGAAGGAGATAGGGTTCATTGCATCCTAAACTGGGAGAGACGCTACAAGTTTATGCGCAGCCACACAGCGGCGCATCTTTTCGCTTCGCTGGTGTGTAATGAGACTGGGGCGCTTGTGACCGGTAACCAAATTGAGGAGGATAAGGTCCGCTTCGACTTCAGCCTAGAGCGTCTGGATAGAGGCATAATCATGAAATGCGTCAATAAGGCTAATGAGCTGCTGAAGAGAAACATTCCAATCAGATGGTATGAGCTTCCAAGGGAGGAAGCCCTAAAAATCCCGGGCGTTGTGAAGATGGCTAAAGCTTTTCCACCTAATATTCCAAGGCTACGCATCGTTGAAATAGTTGGCGTTGATAAACAAGCTGACGGAGGGACTCATGTTAAGAATCTTAGGGAAATTGGGCGGATAAGACTCTTGAAAATCGAGAGTAAAGGTAAACGCAATAAGCGGGTCTACTTCGCAATAGAGGATGGGGTGAAGTAAACAAGCCAGGTGCATGCCTTGCGTCTCCACGTTCATAAGAAAGCCTTCCGCGTTCTCGGAATCTCAGAGAGCTTTGTTAAGGGCTTAAGCAAAAAATCCATCTTAGCCGGAGTCGTCTTAAGAAGCGATGGCATAATCGACGGATTCGCTTTTTCTAAGGTAACCGTCGGCGGGATGGACTCAACGGAGAAAATAATTAAAATGTATAGGGCTCTAAACAGAGAAGACATAAATGCTCTAATGCTTAACGGCTGCATCATAAGCTGGTATAATGTGGTTGATTTACCAAAGGTTCATGAGGGGCTAATGCTTCCGCTTTTATGCGTAACCTATGAGGAGTCTGAGGGGCTGGAAAAATATTTCACAGAGCTTTTTCCAGAGGACTGCGATAAGCGCATAGAGACTTACCGGAAAAACGGTTCAAGAACGCCTATCACGCTCCGCACGGGACACATAGTTTATGTTAGATTTTTGGGAATGAGCGTGGAGGAGGCGAAGGTTATGCTCAACAGGTTCACGTTGCATGGAGCAGTGCCTGAACCCTTAAGAATCGCCCGTCTCCTAGCGAGATCAATCATGAAAACCCTATGATAGGAATAAAATTTAGGGGTTTAGCCGACTATTCTCACCGGCATCCCCAGCGCTTGGCCCGGTAAACCTCTTCTGAAGCGAACCCTAACCAAACCTTTGTTCCCATGCGGCGAGACGATTGTTCCGACAATCATATTTTTCTTTCCATCCGTCCAAGCAACCCTCCGCCCTATTAGCCGGTTTGCCTCACTTCTAGATTTCACGTTCGGAAACCCTACTAGGCACTCCCTTGACCTCTGGGTTCTAGGCCCCCTCCTATAGTTAATAATCACACCTTCAAGATATGCGGGCATTTTAAGCTATAACCTCCACACTAACTTTTCAGGTTTTCTTCCGAGATAATATTAGAATAATAAATGAAGCAGGGGACTATTTATCTTTTCTTTCGAGCAAAACAATGGTTTAATAGTTTGCTGAGTGAAAGATCATTTCATTTTCCGTCATCCTTGTAGTATTCTGTTAGCGGCTGCTGTCTATCCCCTTTCGTCTCCGAGAGCCTTCTCCATTCTTCAGGATTAACTGTGCCTCCAACCTGCTCCTTAATCCTTTTGGCTATTCTCGGCCCGATTAACGGCAACTCCATTAGCTTGCTTATCGGCGCCCTTTTTAGATCCCGAATGGTTCTCAATCCAGCATTATAGAGTATTCGAGCTCTGACTCTACCAACGCCCTCAAGTCTAGCTAGCGGTATCAGCTCGGCTCTAACGCCTTTTCCAACCCGTTCCATTAGCTCAGCAAGCTTAGGCAGAAAATCCTTTTGATCCAGCATTCTCGCCAGCTCGTAGGATGCATATAAAAGCCACTTAGCTGTCTCCGTTAGGTGATATAGATCCCCCGGCTCAACGCCGAAACGCTCGATTATATCTTCCTCCGAGTACTCTTCGATCCAAGCGTTTAGAACCATGGCTGTCTTAACTTCGCTTAGAAAAACTTCATAATCTATTCTGTCAGCCCACTCATCCGGTATGTCGAAAAAGAATTCGCCGTGGTGCTCCTCAGCGAAGAGGGCGACTTTGTCAATCTCACTAGATGAGGTTCTAACCTTTGGAACCATATCTGGCGTATGAGAAATCATGTGTAGAAAACTTAGGTTTGTGACTTTAGATGGTTTCCTTCCGAACGCGTCGCGGATTATTATTCCCGAAACCGGGTCAATGTAGAGCTGTGAAACTCTCAGGCCAAATTCAGTTGCCTTAAGATAGTCTCCCCGCTCATAGGTTATCATGTTTTCATCATAGAGGAACTTCAGTATTCTAGCTATTACACCCTTTATCGCTCCTATACTATATTGAAACGCATAGAGTGTTCTGCCGAAAAAGTCGTATACGCCCCGTTCTGAGAGCGCAAACTCGGAGGCTATTGTCGCTAGAACATGGCTTCTGAGAACCTTCTCAACACCTAGCTTAGACCATATTCTTTCAGGCTTAGCGAGCACAAAGCTTGTCAGAAGATAATCGCGCTCCTCATCTGTTCTGGCGATAAGGATCGACTCGCCTACATCATCATATTTCGGTCGGCCGGCTCTCCCAACCATCTGCTTATACTCAAGAACCGATATTGGATAATAACCGTAACCCGGCTCATAACGCCTATAATCGCTTATGACAACCATTCTAGCTGGCAGGTTCACGCCGAAAGCTAGGGTTGGTGTAGCCGCTATAACCTTAATAATGCCATTGCGAAAGGCGTTCTCAATTATTCTTCGATGAACACCCGACAGCCCGGCGTGATGAAAGGCAACACCTCTCTTAATTAGATCTGCCAATAGGTCGCTGATCCTAGTTCTCTCACCGGATGATTGAATTCTCTCAGCTAGATTCATCAGCGAACGTTTAAGGGTCTTGGAGAGTAATTCACTTATTTCCGGAGCCGCCTTTTTAGCTAAGCTAACAGCGTTCCTTCTAGAGGAGGCGAAGATTAATGCTTGACCGCCATGCTTAACGCTATGTAAAGCCAAATTTATTGCAGGATTCTTAACCACACGGTTTATCCTCACTGATCCCCCATCCATGAACTGAATCTCATCGTTAAGCAGAACGCCTTCGCGGAGCTTAACCGGTCGCCACTCCGTTGTTATAGCGGTGGCACCAAGCCACTCAGCGATCTCATCGGAGTTTCTAACTGTGGCGCTTAAGGCCAACACTTGAACCTCAGGGTTTATTTGCATTAGACGTGCTAGAACAACCTCTAAGGTTGGACCTCTATCAACATCATTCAACAGGTGGATCTCATCCGCAACCAAAAGTGATACTTCACTGATCCATGGGGCTCTATGCCTAAGAAGCGAATCGCACTTTTCATTGGTTGTCACTATTATGTCGAATCTTCCAAGCCATGCGTCGCTGCTATCGAAGTCGCCGGTGCTTATGCCGACGCTTACCCTTCTCCCATTAGCTTTTCTAATGGAGGTATACTTCCTGAATTCCTCATACTTCTCATTGGCTAAAGCCCTCAACGGCGATAAATACAGAACTTTCCCATCGTTTTCTAGGATATGTTTAAGTGCGCATAATTCGGCTACTAGGGTTTTCCCGGAAGCAGTTGGGCTGGCTAAGAGGAGATTCCGCCCCTCAAGGGCGCCTGACTTTATGGCTTCAACTTGAGGTGGGAAGAGCTCTCTTATGCCCGATTTGATGAGAATATTTTTTGCTTCCAGATGAATGTTAAGTTCTTCAACAAGCAAGACTGAAACCCTTTTTTAATTTTGATGGCTACGTCTTCTTTAGATAGCCGTTTTTAGGCTCATATAAGGTTCCCTCACGCATCATCTGCCCTATTAACTTTTCAGCCTCATTCCTCGGAATGTCATATTCACTACTGAGCTTCTCAAGTAGTTCAGCTCTGCTAGCCATACCTGTCTCCTTCTCCATTTCGATAAGTACATTCAATATCACTCGAAGTTTATCCTGCATGCTCTTAGGCTTCCCAACCATTATAATATCTATGTCAAACTTCTTAGATGACACATCTATGCCAACTTCCTCAAGCGACCTCCTCATTATGGCTATTGCAGCCTCAGCATCCTCGGCTAAAACAACGTTTCTGAGAGCCGCGCGGGCCCTAGCCTCAGCAATCCTAACTAAGGCTTCGAGCTGTCGAGCTGTTATGGCAATCGGCGACCCCTCACCCTCACTTGCCGAGCGCATATCTAAATAAAACTCCTTAAGCCGCTCCATAGCCTCCCTTGTGAGAACAGGCTTGGCGTTATTCCTTGCATAAGCAACATACTTCCTAAGCAGATCAGGTGGAATT
>CAZGXE010000051.1:0-8736 GCA_964529605.1 uncultured Candidatus Bathyarchaeia archaeon
AAACAACCTTTATTACATGCTCCTTTCTCGGGATTCCGGGTGGAACCTTCTCTTTTAGAGAGCGCTCTTCAATTCTCCTCGAGAGATCGAGCACAAGCCTAACGTTCACATCCGCCTGTAGAAGTGCACGCTGTAAATCGCGGACAAGTTCCTTAACAACATGCTCATCTATGACTGATGCGCCGAAAATCTTCTTCAAGGATTCATAAAGGGATGAGCCGAGCTTTTCGAGGACCAAACCGCTTTCTCCACTAACCTAATTAGTTAACTATACAGTTTGATTCCAACATAGATAAATTTATCTTCATATAGAGATTGTGTTGGTTAAATAGGGGGATTATGATGGCTGAGGCTGAGAATTTGATTGATTTGAGAAGCGACACGGTTACTTTGCCAACCGAGGAGATGCTTGAGGCCATAAGGAACGCCGAGCTAGGAGACGACGTTTACAGAGAGGATCCGACAGTCAATAGACTGGAGGAGATGGCTGCCAAGAAGATGGGGAAAGAAGCCGCATTGCTTGTTCCAAGCGGAACAATGGCTAATCTCGTGTCAGTGATGAGTAACACTAATAGAGGTGACTGTGTGATTCTGGAGGCTGAATCTCACCTATACTGGTATGAGGTTGGCGGGCTCTCTGTGATAGCAGGCGTGCTGCCATGGCCAATAAAGGGGGATATGGGCGCTCTGAACCCAAAGGACGTTGAGGCTGCTATAAGACCTAAGAATATATATTTCCCTGAGACAACGCTTGTTTGCATCGAAAATACCCATAATAGGGCTGGCGGCACAATTATTACGCCGTCGCAGATAGAGGCTTTAAACAAGGTTGTGAAAGAGCATGGTCTCAAGCTCTATATGGATGGCGCAAGAATATTTAATGCTGCTGTAGCCCTAAAAGTTGATGTAAGAGAGTTCACTAGGCACGTGGATAATTTGATGTTCAGCCTTTCTAAGGGGCTTAGCTGCCCAATTGGATCAATAATTGTTGGCGACAGCAAGTTTATTGAGAAGGCTAGAAAGGTTAGGAAGATGCTTGGCGGCGGGATGCGTCAGGCTGGGATAATTGCGGCTCCAGGCATAATCGCCCTTGAGAAGATGATAGGAAGACTGGAGGAGGATCATAGGAATGCTAGGCTGCTGGCTGAGGGATTGGCGAAGATTGAGGGTCTACATGTTGATTTGAGGAGGGTTCAGACAAATATTGTGTTGGTTGATGTCAGCGGGTTAGGGATCGACGCAGGCGCATTTATAAACAGACTTAGGGAGCAGGGGGTTCTTGCATTAAGCCATAGTAAGAGAATGGTTAGAATGGTTACTCACAGGGGGATTGAAAAGGAGCATATTGAGAAGGCGCTAACCATAATTGAAGAGGCTGTGAAGGAAATAGAACGAAGTAATTAATTCTCTAAAAATAGAGGCTTTTAGCCTCCCTTAACACGCATGATCTTTACTTTGTCCAGTATACGCCAGTACTCAACCTCCACACCGCTGGTCAGTTTAGATTTTAAATTTTCCTCTTTGGGTATTGGTGTCTCAAAGATTTCGTAGGTTTCCAGATCCATTATTTGGAGGCTTTTCGGTAAAACCGCTATTACTTGACCGCTTCTCTTATCAATTATTGGCACGTCAACTTTTGCGTCAACCGGCTTAACGAAGCTTCTCTTAACGCCGTCGAAGACGCCTAGAGCGACAACTCTAGCCTTCGCTGAACCGTGCTTTCCAGGCTTCGATTTTGTGATCTCAACTATGTGGCAGGGTTCATCATCAATAATCACGTATGAACCAACTTTCAAGGCTCCAACATCCATAGGTCTGCTCATAACATTCCACCGTTTTCAAACAGTATAATTAAATTGATATATTGGCTTTATTAATTTTAATGTTTAATAACCTCGTTTCCCTAATAAATTTATGTTTTGCGCGGTGGGATCTTGGCTAAATCAGCTGGTATAGTCGCACGTTTAGACCGGGAGGAGGCTGCAACCCTAGCGCTTAAGATATCTAGGTGTCTCGAAAACGCTGGATTTAATGTCTTTTTTGAGTCGAGCCTAGCGGAGCATGTCGGCAGAGAGAACCTCGCTAAGCCTCTTGAAAGAATGATTGTTGATTTGATGATTACAATAGGCGGCGACGGAACTATTCTTAGAACATGCCTGCGCATACCTAAGCCTGAGCCTCCTATACTTGCTATAGATATGGGTGCCCGAGGCTTCCTAACAGAGGTTCCTCCCGAAAGAGCTATTGAGGCTGTGGATCGATATCTTGAAGGCTCCTACTATATTGAGACATACAGTAAAGTAGCGTCCTTTGTTGGAGATTTTAGGCTTCCGGACGCTTTAAACGAAGTTTTCATAACTTCCCGGCATTTAGCGAAGCTTCTGCACGTAAGAATATGGAAAGATGATGTTGAGATTTCGGATTGTAGAGCTGACGGAGTAATAATTGCGTCTCAGGCGGGTTCAACGGCTTATTCCTTCTCAAGCGGCGGGCCCATTCTCGACCCAGAGGTTGAAGCCCTCGTTTTGACCCCGGTCTGCCCGGTGAGTCTTCTACGCCCAATAGTTTTTCCATCAGGCTCAAGTATAACTGTGAAGCTACTTAAGCCTAGAGAGGCAACCATTGTTATTGACGGCGACTATCAAAGGAATATAGGCGATGGGGAAACCAAGGTTACTCTGAGAGTTTCCGAGCATAAATCTAGGTTTGTGAGGTTCGAACGTAATTTTTACGAGCGGCTGAAAGCCAGACTCCTATTCTCCAGGGAGGAATCCTAAATTGAGCGAGGGCTGGAAGCATAGAACTGTAGTGCTTGATACATCAGCTCTCATAGCCGGCTTTGATCCGTCAGCCCTCAGTGAGGAGAGCTACTCTGTTCCAGAGGTTAAAGCCGAGCTGCTTGATGGGTCAATGCCTAAGCTCCGTTTCACCACATCGGTTGAAAGCGGAAAACTTAAGGTCATTAAGCCGCTACCTAAATATGTAAATCTTGTTAAGGATGCTTCAGGAAAGGTTGGGGACATAGGTTTTCTCTCAGAAGCTGACATAGCGGTTTTAGCCCTAGCAGTCCAGCTAAGAGAATGCGGTCAGGAGCCGACAATAATAACCGACGACTACTCAATACAGAATGTTGCGGAAAAGCTTGGACTAAAATTTATGTCGCTGTCAAACTTCGGCATACGCTACCAGCTACATTGGCTGCTATACTGTCCAGCATGCGGAAGAAGGTTTCCACCCGACCGAAAAATAATGAAATGTGAAAAATGTGGAACCAGCCTCAAAAGAAAACCACTAAAAAGAACTCCAATAAAAAGCGGTAGAAAAATAGTTAGCAATCTAGAGGTAAAAGTAGAAAGAACCAAGAAACCTAACGCGCCAGGGGGGAGATGAGAGGGGATTTTGGCGGGTTAGGTTTCTTGGCTGAGAAAAATAGAATCAATGAATGATCTAATAAATTTTTCTATTCGCAAAATGTGAAGCCTGTTCCGTTTTTATGGGTTACATTCCTCTTTTCTTAGGGCATTTTTTAGGGCTTCTAGAACTAATATTACATTTTGTTTGTTTGAGTTTACACCCATAAGTCCTATTCGCCAGATTTTTCCCTTTAATCCACCCAATCCACCGCTTATTGTTATATTATATTCTTTTCGAAGCGCTACTCTAACGTTCTCGCCTTTCACGCCATCCGGGATTTTAATGGCGGTTATGGCTGGGCATATGTGATTTTTATCTGCGAATATTTTTAGCCTCATCTCCTCGAGTCCTTTCAGCAACGCCTGAACGTTCTCTTTATGTCTCACCCATCTTTTTTCGAGGGTCTCTTTGTGAAGCAGTCTCAGAGATTCTCTTAAAGCGTAGACAAGCAGTATCGGTGCGGTATGATGGTAGATTCTGTCGCTCTCAAGCCAGTACTTCTCTATTGTTGACAGGTCGAGATACCAGCTTTGAACCTTGGTTTGCCTATTCCTAATGGTGTTCATAGCTCTCTCGCTTACGGTTATGGGTGCTAATCCTGGAGGGCAGCTTAAGCATTTTTGTGAGGCGCTGAAGCACACATCTATATTCCAATCATCCACCCTCAGCTCGCATCCGCCGAGAGAGGTGACCGCGTCAACGATTAGTAGGGCGCCATAATCATGTGTAACCTTTGATATATCCCTTAGCGGCTGAAGTACGCCTGTAGATGTCTCAGCGTGAACTATGGCAACGGCCTTCGCGCTCGAGTTTGCTAAGGCCTCTTCAACAGCATCCTTATTTATTATCTTTCCCCAGGGAACCCTAACCTCTATACTTTTCCCGCCGCAACGCTGAACTATCTCGCTAATCCTCTCTCCGAAGAAGCCACTGATGCAGACAATAACTTCGTCGCCTCTCTCAACAACATTACATATTGCACTCTCCATTCCCGCCGATCCGGTTCCGGAAATAGGGAAGGTTATTCGGTTATTTGTTTTAAAGGCGTACCTGAGCAGTGTAACAGTTTCATCCATAACTTCCATGAAGTATGGATCTAAATGCCCAACGATCGGAAGGGATAAGGCTCTTAAAACCCTAGGGTCAATATTGCTTGGACCAGCACCTAGGAGAAGCATCTTGGGAGGTCTCAGCTCACGATAAATTTTCCTAGACATTTGTTCAAACTCCTTCTGCAATTACCTGATCCATGAAACTTAAGAGTGTTTATTTTTAGGAATATAAAACTTTAATCCTTCTCATTTAGGAGCCTGTTTAAAAACTATCGCATTGATTTAAATTGGGCAGGTGCATTTAAAAGATCTAATAATCTAGAAACTGTTGCCAAGGCTGAAATACAGGGATTTCGCCTGTAGATCCCTATTTAATTAGGCTTTTATGATTATGAGGGGATTGAGTGAAAGCTAAGATATATTTTTCAAGAGTGAAATTAAAATTTAAGCCAGCAGAATCCTCTGAAGGTTGAATTATGGGGAAAGATAGATCGCCGATGAGAGTTCTAATAGTAGCCACTATATCTCATGTCATGCAGCATATTTATGTTGGCTCATCGATTCTTCTACCCTTAATAGTTGATGAGCTAAAATTGAATTATACTAAGTTCGGCCTAGCTATAGCGGTTTCGTCGTTAATCGGCGGCTTATCCCAAATATTATTCAGCGTTGCATTCAGCGTTGCCAGCCGGAAGATTGCGAGGCACATTCTATTAGGATTTGGCAACATCTTACTCTCAACTGGAACATTTCTTATGGGTTTATCAAGGAAGTTTGCGGATTTTCTAGGTGCTAGGCTTATTTCAAACGTTGGTGTTGCACCTCAGCATCCTATGGGAACGGCGACAGTCAGCGAGAAGTTTGATGAATCCTCTCTTGGGAGGGCTATAGGATTCCATTATGGCTTAGCCTATATAGGTAACATAGTTGGGCCGGTACTTATGACTTTGCTGGCGGCGGCATGAGAGTGGAGGATTACACTATTTGCATTCGCTATTCCAGCTCTTGCTGTCGGCCTTTCGGTAATTTGGTATCCTAATGAGCCGAAAACCCGGAAGAATGGAAGGAAAGAACCGGGTGAGGAGGAATCTGATTTAAAGTTTGAGGCAATCACTCTTCTGAGAAGCAAAAACGTAATATTGGTTTTGGCGACTCAGGCATTAGTTTCCGGCGGAATAGATATAGGAACATTAACCACCTATATTCCGCTATTTCTATCAGATTTTCTGAAAATGAACATCTATGAGAGAGGAGTAGTTTATACTGTTGGGCTCCTTGGAGGCGTTGTTGGACCCGTTTTATCGGGCATCTACGCCGATCGGGCCGGATACATCAGGGTTTCAATGCTGGCTGTCGGCTTTGCATCCATCTTAACCTACCTGCTCATTCCTTACAAATTGAGGGGTGAGGGCATAATGCTTGCGCTTCACCTGTTCGCCCTAATGTTTGTGAGCTTCTCATTACCAACATTGTTGCAGTCACATCTGGTTAGGGTTACAAGCGACTACAGTAGAGATTTGGCTGTTAGAATCTTCTTCACAACCGGATTCATCTTTAATTCTTTGTGGTCTGGAATTGTAGGTCATATAATTGATGTTTACGCATCTTTTAAGCCTGCCTTTATTATGATGAGAACGCTTGGTTGATAGCCATAGCCGTACTATTAAGCCAATTTAGAAGACTACCATGAAGAAGAACTTAATCTCCAACGATATCTCTTAGGAAGATGCGTAGCTCCTCCTCTGATACTGGAATCTTATATCTTCCATTGATTGACGCCATTTCGCCTATTCGTCTTGGAAAAACAAACATTAAAACTCCGCCCTCAACCTTCTTGTCGTAATGTAGGGTTCTAATGAATTCATCTATGTTGAATTTCATGCTGAGCGGCAGATCGAAGGATGCTAGAAGCCTATTCTGTCTCTCCCAATCTTCCTCGCTCCAGAAGCCCTTTTTAACAGCGATCCAGCCCGATATTCTCATGCCAACTGAAACAGCTTCACCATGTAGGCATTTGTAGCCGCTCAGCCTCTCGAGAGCGTGGGCTGGGGTATGCCCATAATTTAGGATTGCACGCTTATTCTCCTCTTTAGGGTCTTCCTCCACAATCTCCTTTTTCATCATACAGGAAGTTTTTATAATGTGGAGTAACGCGTCTTTGTCAAGCCTCTTTATTCTTTCAACATTTCTTTCTAAATACTCGAAGAGCTCTTGGTTGCATATTATGCTGTACTTAACGACTTCAGCGAAGCCGCTGGTGAACTCCCTCATGGGGAGAGTCTTGAGTAGTGAGGGATCTATATAGACTCTTTTTGGCTGATGGAATGCGCCTATAAGATTCTTTCCCTCATTTGTGTCTACAGCGGTCTTTCCGCCTATACTACTGTCAACTTGAGCCATGAGGGTTGTTGGAACTTGAATGTAGGGGATTCCGCGCATGAATATTGAGGCTGTGAAGCCGCTTACATCTCCGACAACCCCGCCGCCTAACGCTATTATAGCCGACTTTCTGTCAAATCCGTTCTCGAGCAGCTCCTTCACTAGATAGTTAACCGTGCCCAGATTCTTCGATTTCTCACCGGCTGGAAAATCAATTAGGCAAGCGTCAATATTTTCTTCTCGAAATCTTTTGAGAAGTCTTTCGCCATATAATTTTCTGATGTGGGAATCCGTTATTATTGCATACTTTTTCCCTATAGGATCTCTCCTTAGGTCGAGGGGTATATTCTCGAGAAGACCGTGTTCTATGAGTATATTGTAGGATTCGTCAACAACTCTTCTTAAATTGAGATGTAGACTCTCAACCATCCGCTTCACGGCTAATGTGTTAAGTAGCTCCTCATTAGTCTTCCACTGAATTCAGCATATAAATTTTCTTGCAGACATCAATTATCTTCTTGAGTTCTGAGGGCAGAACCATCTGCGGGCCGTCGGATAGGGCCTCATTCGGGTTGTAGTGAACCTCTATCATTAATCCGTGGGCTCCAGCGGCTATGGCGGCCTTACTCATCGGATAGATCAGATCTCTGCGTCCGGTTCCATGGCTTGGATCAACTATTATCGGCAGGTAGGTTTCCTTCCTTAAGATTGGCACAGCGTTCAAGTCTAGGTTGTAGCGTGTGAACTGTCTTCCCCTACCTATGGGAATTATCCCTCTCTCACATAGGATTACATCCTTGTTCCCTTGAGCCACAGCTCTCTCACAGAATGATAGGAACTCCTCTATGCTTGCGCCGAAATTCCTCTTTATTAGGATAGGCTTTCCGCATTTGGCAGTTTCTTCGATTAAATCTTGGTTGTACATGTTTCTGGCGCCTATCTGCAGTATATCCACATACTTCGAAACCAACTTGACATGCTTTTCGCTTCTAACCTCTGATATGGTTGGCATACCGAATTCTTCGCCGGCTTCGGCGAGCAGCTCCAACCCCTTCTCACCTAAGCCCTGAAATGAGTGAACGGAGGTTCTGGGCTTGAAGGCTCCGCCGCGTAGAATGTCGGCTCCCGCCTCCTTAACCTCTTTGGCTATTCTGAAGATCTGCTCTTTGCTCTCGATGGCGCATGGCCCAGCTATGAAAACAGGCCTATTGGCGCCGCCGATCTTCACGCTCTTAACCTCTATAATTCTGTCCTCTGGAAAAAAGGAGCGGGCGACCAGCCTATAGGATGATGTAATTCTGTAGGCCTTCTCAACACCTGGAAGTATGGAAACCCTGTCGAAGTCCACTTTGTCCTCATCTCCAATTAACCCGAGGATTGTCTGGAATTCCCCTCTTGAAATATCGATTCTTAATCCATATTTTTCTCTGACAAACCTAACGACGCGGTTTATATCCTTCTCAGTTGCATCCGGCCTCATAACGATAGCCATACGCTACAACCATCCTTCTTCTTAGATAGTACGTATAGGAAATATCTTTTAGCCTACAAAAATTTAAACTAATCGATCAGAATGCGGCTGGGAATAACCGAAAAAGTAAAATTTAACCATCAGATTATGAAAATTTGGTGCGCGGGGGTACCCGAGCCAGGTCTAAATAGGAGGGTCAGATCGAACCCCTAAGATATGGGGGAGGACTTAAGATCCTCTGGCGTAGGCCATCGTGGGTTCAAATCCCACCCCCCGCACCATTTATATACTTTTTAATCCACCCCTAGCACTCCGCCTACTTTCTTTTCCTGAAGAATTTGAGGCCGTTGTGCTCGCATACATACTCGAAGCCCTTCTCTATTAGGAGCTGGATTTCATGGGGTGTTGATGCAACCCTGC
>CAZGXE010000052.1:0-8715 GCA_964529605.1 uncultured Candidatus Bathyarchaeia archaeon
CTCTTGCGCCAAACTCTCTCGCAGCTATTATAACAGGTCTGCCGTCTCCAGATCCTAAGTCAACGAATGTTTCACCAGGCTTCAATTCAGCCATTGTTAAAAGCCTTCGTATAACCGATTCGGGAGAGGCTACGAATGGGGAGATAAACAATTTGTTCACCTCTGCATTTTTTATTTCAGCTTAATTGCTAAAGGGTTATTTTTACCTTACGTTTTTTCATCAGAATCTCCTCTTCAGGGCTTCACGTTCAGCCTCAATTATCAACTCGAAGAATCTGTCGGTAAGCCTACACTCTCTAGCGAGAATCTCCCTGACGTCGCTTAGCCTAAGCCTTCTACCTGATAGAGCCACAGCTGCAGCCTTACCATACTTCGATACTAGCTCCGCAGTCTTAACAGCCCTATCCCTAAGATGGAATTCACTTTTAGTCAGTTTCCCACCCTTCTTCTCAATCAGCGGATAGGCCTTATCCATCTCAACCCTAAGCATTCCAAGCTTCGATGAGCCGCATTTTGGGCATCGAGGCTTTTCAGGCAGCTCCTTAATCGATATCATCTCCACATAGTCCCAGCATTCCGTGCACACGAATGTTCTAGCCTCATCCAGAAGCCGGGCTTTAGCTGACTCTATCAGAATTCGCCTCATCTTCTCAGGGGGTATGAGATCAGTTTTCATGCTAACGCGTTCTATACCAACATGGGCTACTGGAGTTCCCTCGCCTTGCGTCTCAATCTTAACTATTTCTATCTCACCACACCTTATCATGCTGAGCACGTTAATCAAGTTCTTGAGGTCTAAATCCTTAGTGAAGACCTCCTTCAGCGCCTCCTCATAGATCACTGTGCCCTCAAAGCTCTTAATTAGATTCCTTAGGCTTACGCTCCCGAAGTCAACCCACTTCTGCACTGCCCCAAACCTTCTTGCAACATGAATTAGACGCCTCTTGAATATTCCGGTTTTAATAACAGCTCTGGTTAGAATTTCTCGAATGGAATCCTCCGTTAAATCCTTGAGATCCGATATTATTCCAATCACTGTTTCAGGCTTCACTTCACCCATGGTTTGGATGAATATTCTGTATGGGTCATGCTGAACGATCACGGAGTATCCGGTTAGCTCAGAAAGCATGTGGCCTAAAACGTGGGCTAGAGCCCTGTTGGTGAGAGAGCCGAAGCTGCATTGGAGGATGACAAAGTCCTCCCACTTCTCAACCGTTATCCGCTTATCTGTTGGAGCCGGGTAACCCTCCTCCACATGCCTAATGGTCTCAATTACCGCATTAAGAATTGTTTTCTCATCAGCCGGATATTTCTTAGCGAGCTCATCAGCTATTTCCTCAGGTCTTAAACCCGCCTTCACCCCTTCCTCCACAAAAGCCCTTATTGCTCCGACTTCACGTGCAACCTCGAATGGTACAGGTATTTCCTCACCAACCCAGCTTGGAATTGCCCCGGTCGGATCGTCAACAGACTCCACGTATATTCTATCTGCATCTAGGTTTACTATTTTCCATGGGCTTCCACGTATTATGAATTTAACCCCTGGTTTACCGTACTCAGCCACGAAGGCCTCATCTAAGAGGCCGACTGCAGCATCATTTTCCCTATCAATAACGAGATAATGCTTCTCATCCGGTATCATCGATAGATTCTCGAAGAAGTATTGGTAGAGGGATTTCGATCTGCGGGGCTTGAGAATAATATTGTCTTCAAAGGAAACCCAGGCCAGCCTTGGGAAACGGTTGTGCATATACTCTAGAACGCCTTTTATATCGTCCATTGTTAGGTTTCTGTAGGGGTAGGCTCTCCTGAAAATCTCATAAACCTCATCGAACCGCAGGCGTTTTCTCTTCATTAGGAGGGCCACTATCTGATGTGCCAAGACGTCGGAGGGTTTCTCAGGTATGTCCACCGGTTCAAACTCCTCCTTATAGGCTTTTCTACCTATAACCATTGCTTCCAGAGTGTCATCTGAATCCATCGTTATGATTACGCCCTTCGCCACACGCCCAATCCTATGTCCACTTCTGCCAACACGCTGGATTAAACGCGTAACCTGCCTTGGACTCATATACTGGATTACAAGATCTATTCTTCCAACATCTATGCCGAGCTCCAAGCTGCTTGTGCAGACTAAGCCGCGTAGCTCACCCCGCTTCAAGCCTTTCTCAGCGGCAATCCTAGAGGGCTTAGCTAATGAGCCGTGGTGAATTGAAACTGGAAAGTTTACATCCCATATCTTAAATCTGCTGGCCAGAACCTCCGATATTGTCCGTGTATTCGTGAATAGAAGAACGGAATCATGCTCCTCGATGAGCTGGCGCATAACGCGCAGTCTAGCCGCAACCTCCGGATGCGTAAATAAGATTGAGGCTAACGCTTCATCTTGGGGCTCAGGCTGGGGATAGATTATCTGCAGCCTCATCGACCGTGCGACAGGCACCCTAACAATTTCAACAGGCCTATCGTTTCCAACGAGGAATTGGGCAACCCTCTCCGGGGTGCCTATGGTTGCTGAGAGACCTATTACTTGAAATTCCCTTCCGGTAACCCTTCTTAATCTTTCAAGCGCAAGCGCCAGCTGACTCCCCCGTTTGCTATCAGCTAATTCATGAACCTCATCAACCACGACCCACCTTATTGATTTGAGGTGGCGGCGCATAATCCAGCCGGATAAAATAGCCTGGAGGGTTTCAGGCGTTGTTATAAGCATGTCCGGCGGGCTCCTAGCCTGCCTTGAACGCTCATTCGTAGCGGTGTCACCGTGCCTAACGGCCAACTTAATATCTAGGTTGTTGCACCACCACTCCAAACGCTCAAGCATATCCCGATTCAGAGCCCTTAAAGGTGTGATGTACAGAACCTTTATTCCCGGCTCCCTTCTGGGCGTCTGAATAAGTATGCTGAGAATTGGGAGGACCGCTGCCTCAGTCTTTCCGCTTGCGGTCGGCGATATGAGAAGAACATTTTTCCCCTCAAGGATCTTCGGTATAACCTTTGACTGAGGCTCAGTTGGAAACTCGAAGCCCTTCTTCTCAATGAGCTTACGTATGGGGCGGACTAGCAAATCGAATACGTTTCCTTCCGCCTGCAGCCGCTGGAGCTCCCGAGCTGAGGGATCCATGGTTTACTTCATCAACCGCATTAAACTCACACTTAACTCAGAGAATAAAGCGTCCTTCGAGAGGTAAAAGTGTTTTTGTTTAGGCTTTTTATAGGTAGATTTCATATTTAATATTACTGAACACTTTTAACTTCGAAAGAGGGATGAAATAATTAGGTAGGCTGCAAACACCATTAGGAAGACTGCGCTTAGAAAGAGGATTGCCTGAATAGATTTCTTACCTAAAATTTTTCCGCCCTTGTAAACGGAGTAGCCTACGAGGCTGAACCACACTAAATCCGCAGCTGCATGCCCAGCTAAGAACAATATGAAGCCTATTGTTCCAGCTATAGATATGGAGCTCATCATTAGGGGTATACCGGTTATCGACCACCATATGAAGGTATAGGGATTTGAGCAGCTACTCAGGAAGCCGGATGCAACCAAACTTTGGGAAAGCCTCCTCACCCTGTTCGGATCAATCTTAGAGAGGCTTTTTTCATCAATCTTTAGGTGGAAAGCCTCTCGTATTAACTGTAAACCCATAAGCATTAGTAGGGTTCCGCCGACATAGCTTACTATGAGCTTAGCTTGCGTGCTTTCTAGTAGCGGGCCGAACCCTAGGAAAACTATGAAGATTATGAGCCACTCAATAATGAAGTGGCCGATCACGATTAGGGGACCAGCTATCCTACCGCTCTTCAGCGATTCCGAAACCACGAGGGCGAAGACTGGTCCCGGAACAACAGCCCCGGAGAGAGCCGCCAAGAAGGAAAGCGCTGAGATCCCCAGTAGCTCAATCATCCCGGATTTCCTCTTGAATCACTAACGACGCTCTAGTATACAGAGACCCTTGAGACACCTCTTATTTTCAGGAACTCTTGTATAAGCTCACCGGGTATTTCCTTCTCAGTTATAAGGATTAGCTTCGGCTCAGGTGTAAGTTCAGGATCGTCAACTATAGCCTGCCGTATACTTATGTTCTTCTCAGCTATTAAGGATGCTGCCTCAGCAAGTATGCCAGGTATTCTAGCGTCCACAGGGGTTATCTCAACAACACCGAAGCCTAGGTATTTCGCCACTTTACGGAGTGATGATCCGGCTGGACTTATGTTGCTGAAAATCATCTTTAGCTCCGAGTTGCTTTCAATCATCTTTATGGTTTGAGAGACTGTTCTTCTGTCAACCTTAGCGACGCGGCTTATTCTAACGACGGGTATAACAATGTCACCGCAGTAAATCTTCCCGTTTCTCACGCTTAAACCATTCTTGATTAAAATTTTTGCAACCGCAAGCCTCTCGGGGTAACCCTCCAAACACTTCGCTATCTTATTCCACATTATTAACCACTTAGCAGAACCTTAAACTGTCCACATTAACTATTACACAAAGATATTTTTAATCTTTCCTAGCCTTTAAAAGGAAAAGCATCAAGTTCATCGGAGAGCTTCACGGTTCAAATTGCCTGAAACTGCATCTCAGAAATAAAAAAGGTTTTAGAAGGGGATCCATTCAGCTTCAGCCTTAAACATCTCCTCAACCATCTGCTCAATTTCTCTAGGTGTTAGAACAGCTGACGTCAGCGGATCAAACATTATTGCCTGTAACGCTGCAGCCCTATCCTTCTCTAGAGCCGCTTTAACAGCCAACTCCTGAACATTAATGTTTGTTCGGTTTAAGGCTGCGCATTGGGGTGGTAAATCCCCTATGTGGCATGGGTGAACACCACCTTTATCAATGAAGCATGGAACCTCAACGCAGCAGTCATGGGGGAGATTAGTTATCAGCCACCTGTTTTCCACATTACCATTTATGCGGCATGGTTTACCGGTTTCCATAGAATATATTATGTCTACACCATACTCGCGGGATCTGCTCAATTCAATAGGTGCTTCGCCGCTTATCTGCTTCCTTATACGCTCAAAATGGGGCTTCCACGCCTTCTTACATATCTCCAGATAAAACCATCTGGGTTCACAATACATTCTCCGCCTCTCCTCGGTCGTTCTAAAGTATGGGACATACTCGCTTAGATGATGGCTTGACTCCGTTATAAAATAGCCTAAATACTTCATCATCTCGAAGCGAACTTTATCTCTCTCATATATCTCCTTCTTCTTCATTGCCTCCCAAAGAAGCGGATATGCATCCTCACCCTTATACTTAAACTCTAGGAAGAAGGCTTGATGGTTTATTCCCGCAACCCAATAATAGGTATCTTCATAGGGAACATTGATGTAGTTTGCCAGCTGCCTAGCCGTTCCCTGAACACTATGGCAGAGTCCAACATTTCGGATTTTAGTTGCCCTATTCATTGCCCAACAGTTGATCGCCATTGGGTTAGCATAGTTAATTAGAAGCGCGTCTGGGCAGAGCTCCTCCATATCATGGCATATATCCAATAAAACAGGTATCGTTCTGAGACCTCTGAAGACCCCTCCCGGACCAATAGTGTCTCCAACCTCCTGGTTTACACCATACTTTAACGGAATGTTTATATCAAGCTCAAACGCCTCCAGCCCTCCGACTTGAATCATTATTATCACATAGTCAGCTCCCTCAAGGGCTTCCCTACGGTTTAGGGTAGACTCAATCTTCATGCTAGGCGCATACTTTGAAGCTAACACATGTGCAAACCTACTTATCAGCTCAAGCCGCTCGGCGTCAATATCCATTAGGGCTATGGTGGAATCCCTGAGCTCAGGATGGTAAGTTATGTCTTTGAGCAGACGGCTGGCGAAGACAACGCTTCCAGCACCAATAAAAACTATTTTAGCCAAACAAACCGCCTCAGAATGAAGATGAAACAGAACTCATATAAAGCAGTTAAGGAGACTTTAGGATGAAACTTAACAAAGCTTTTAAATAACCGTGTAGCTTGTTTTTCAAGAGCTTATTGGAGGATCAGTCTTGCCCAAGAAAGAGAAGGGGCGCTCACACCCTATTAGACCTGTTGGGAAGAGAGCTCCAGGCTGGTGTAAGTATCAGCCTGATGAGGTTGTAGCTCTAGTGGTTAAGCTGGCCAGGGAGGGGAATCCACCTAGCAAGATAGGCGTTATATTACGCGATCAATATGGCATTCCGCTTGTGAAGCTGATAACTGGCAAAAGCGTAACTGAAATACTGAAGGAGAATGGTTTAGCGCCTAAAATGCCTGAGGATCTTGAAAACCTCCTTAGAAGGGCGGCGCGCATAACAGCGCATCTCCAGAAAAACAGGAAAGACAAACATAACAAGAGGGCCCTTCAGCTTACCGAATCAAAGATTCACCGTCTATCTGAATACTACAAAAAGAGGGGAGTATTACCTCCCAATTGGAAGTATAAGGCGGCCATTGCCTCCATAGCTTAAATGGGATCTTCATGGTTGATGAAAAACGCATAAGAGCCTTTATTGATGAATCTAGAGAAGCGGCTGAGGAAATTCTCAGGAGCATAGATGATGGAAAGAGGATTCTCATAATTTCTCATATGGATGCTGATGGAATAACAGCTGCGGGGATTATGGGCGGGGCTCTATTTAGAGCCGAAGCCGTTTTCCAAATTCGGATAGAAAGATGGCTGGATGAGAAAGTTGCGGATGAAGCGTTCTCACAGAGTGAAAAAGAGCAATTAGTGATCTTTACGGATATGGGAAGCGGATACCTAGATGTTTTAGGCGGAAAGGCTGAAGGAAGACGTATAATCATACTTGATCATCATCAACCCGTCGGGAAACCTGAGGAAAACTTCCTTCAGGTTAATCCCCACCTTTTTGGAATAGACGGCGCCCGGGAGATAAGCTCCGCAGGAATCGCATATTTTGTGGCTAAAGCTATGGATAAAGATAACATCGACCTCGCACATTTAGCCGTTGTAGGGGCTTTAGGAGACCTACAGGACAAGTATGAGGGAAGAAGCCTAGGCGGATTTAATGAATTAATTGTTAGGGACGCTACTGAAGCAGGATTTCTAAATGTTGAAACAGACCTCCTATTTTTCGGTAGGGAAACACGTCCAATCCATAAGGCTTTAGCCTACACAACAAGCCCCTATATTCCCGGAATAAGCGGGGAGGAAGATAAGAGCCTAGCATTCCTAAGTGAACTCAAAATTGAGTTAAGAAAAAATGATAGGTGGAGGGCACTAAGGGATCTATCACAGGAGGAAAAGCGCAGGTTATTCTCAGCTCTACATGATTACCTGGTTTCCAGGGGGCTCAGAAGCGATGTAGCCATGAGCCTACTAGGCTCAGTGTATATTCTCATCAAGGAGGAGCCTTGGACCCCTCTTAGGGACGCCAGGGAATTCGCCCTCCTCCTAAATGCCACTGGGAGAATGGAGAAACCTGGTTTAGGCGTCGCCATATGCATGGGCGATAGGGGAAGAGCATATGGGGAAGCCCTCGAAATTCTGGACGAATATAGGCGGACGATCACGAGATATCTCAGATGGCTGGATGAGAACCCTGACCGCATTGAAGAGTGGGAGAGCATATACGTTTTACATGGCGGGAAGGATATAGATGAGAGGGCAATAAGCGCAGTATCAACAATAATATCAACTAATCTCCCCAAGCCTGATAAGCCCTTAATAGCCTACTCATTCATACCTCAGGAGAGAGTGCTTAAGATTTCAGCTCGCACCACAGACATGCTGACCAAGAGAGGATTAAACCTTGGGGAAACAATACGGGTGGCAGCTGAGAAATGCTCTGGGATTGGTGGGGGACATGATATCGCAGCCGGCGCCCAAATACCATATGAGAAGAAGATGAAGTTTTTGAGATGGGTTGATTCCCTTGTGAAGCAGGAGATCATGGGGATGAGGAGGAATGATGGAGGCTGAAATAACACTCACCTATGAGGATGAGAGGGAGGCGGAGGCCATAGCTAGGGCGGTCTCACCGGATAATATAGAGGCTCCAAAGGGACTATTTATAGAAACAAGAGCGGTGGGCAAAAGCGTTAAGACGTACATAAAGTATAGCGGTGGGAGAGTTGAAACCTTTCAATCAACAATCGACGACCTTCTGAGCTGCATATCAACCGCTGAGAAAACGGTTTCAACGGTAGGCAAACTTAATGAAGTGGATTAGTGATGCAAAAGGTTTTTTAGTCTCGCCTATTTACTTCTCAAGGATAAATGTAGAAGATTAATATAAGGGGTGAAAAAGCGGGTTGTCAGTGTTCACCATTCCCGGAGCATATGATAGGGCCATCACAGTTTTCTCCCCAGATGGCCGCTTGTTTCAAGTTGAGTATGCATTAGAAACAGTTTATAGGGGTTCAACAATTGTAGGCATAGCATGCCCAGAGGGAGTTGTTATAGGGGCTGAAGAGAAAATCGAATCCAGACTTCAAAACCCGAAGTTCAGCCAGAAAATATATGAGGTTGATGAGCATATTGGAGCCGCCGTTGTCGGCTTAAGCTCCGACGCACGTGTACTGATTGATGAGGCCAGAGTTTTCGCTCAGAGCAGCAGACTCACGTATGACGAACCGGTTGACGTTGAAATGGTTGCAAAGAGAATCGGTGACATAAAGCAATTATATACGCAGCATGGCGGGGTTAGACCCTTCGGGGTTTCAATAATCTTTGCCGGGGTTGATAACGGCGGAAGCCAGCTCTTTA
>CAZGXE010000053.1:0-8169 GCA_964529605.1 uncultured Candidatus Bathyarchaeia archaeon
ACATTCGTTCCATTAATATACGCAATACCATACTTATATCTAGGGATTTTCAGCGGAAACATTCTGGATCAGCTTCTTAACAGCTGGTTTGAAACCGCCTCAGCTCTTTCAACAACCGGTCTCACTCTCCTAGGGGGAGTATCTCTACCTAAACCCTTGATTCTTGCTAGAGGCATAAGTGAATGGATTGGAGGCATAGGCATAATCTTCCTCCTCCTCGCCTTTTTTTACCCAGGTGAGTCACTCTCCCACTATGGAAGAGTATTAGGTATAGAGAGAATAGCGGGAGACTATAAAGGCTCGTTCATTGTTGTTTTACTCATCTACCTGGTCTACACCCTTATTTTCTCAGCATTTTTAATTTTATTAGGCTTAGATACTTTCACAGCCTTTCACACAGCATTCGACATATTCTCTACAACAGGGCTCACAATTATTAACGTGCTGGGGCTTCCAATACCATCCATCGTACTCATCACCCTCATGATGATCTTATCAGCTTTCAGTTTCTCCTTCCATCTAAAACTTTTTTCACTTCTCTTCAAAGAGAAGTGGAGAATATTTATTTCACCTAAAATATTTAAAGAGAGCCTAAAGAATCTTATGAGTAAAGAAATTAAACTCTACCTAATTTTAATTCTGTTTTTCACCTTAGCATTCTGGCTTGCAACCGGACTGAATCCCCTCCGCGCATTTTTTCATATAGTCGATTTTTCAGCTTCAGTCGGCTTAAACTTGGTGCCATTTGAAGAGATAGGTGAAATAGGTAAAATCACTCTGGTAATTGTAATGCTAGTTGGTCCATGCTCATTCTCTGTGGGCGGAGGCATAAGGGTTTTACGAGTATACATTCTCGGAAAAATTCTAATAGCTTTACCAAGAATTTTTTTAACAGGCAAGATTCCAGAGATCAAGATTGGAGGAAAACATCTTGGAGAATCAGAGATTCTGATACATTTGCTAACGGCTTTTCTATTTATACTAATTTCATTTATCGCAGCCTTAGTTTTATGTGGCTACGGCTATAGCTTTGTTGATGGATTAGTTGAGAGTGTATCAGCGATAACGACGACAGGCGACTCTCCTAAAATTTTGACTCCGAGCTTACCTTTCCTCCCGAAATTTTTGATCATTGGGCTCATGCTCATAGGAAGAATCGAAATTCTACCCGTAATTGTTGCCTTTTCCTCTGTAAGAACCCCGAGCAGGCTTAACGGTTAGATCCGACTGGGTTGAAATTCCATAAGTCTCTTTTGGAAATAACCCGTTATGAGAGATGAAAATTAATCGTTATATTCTCATTTTTCAATTATTATGATTGGGGGAAGGAATAGTGATGGTGAAGTTCAATATTATTCCTTTAGACGTGTGGGCACATAAATGTTCCAGGTTTCTGCTTCCCTGCGTTAAAGGAGCTAGAAAGAAGGGGTGAAGTATGAGTATTACATCTATGTGCAAAATCTTTAAGGCTGAAAACGTGAAAGAAGTTTTTAGGATTGTGGGAGCTGGATTCCAGATTGGTGTGAAACGCGCAGTCTTTAAGAGCCTTACTTTAAGAAGACAAATAAACGCCGAAAAGTTTCCTCAATAATCTTTCTCTTTTCTATGATCAGCCGAGGTGTGGGAAATGTCGTTTAAGGTTTTTGATAGGTATGCGGGAAGATATGGCTCATGGTATCGGAGACACCCAATAATATTTGAGTGTGAGGCTAAAGTAATAAGATCGCTAAATCTTCAGGGTAAGGGGCTTTCAGTCGGTGTTGGAACCGGTATTCTAGACTCTCAGGCACGAGTGGAGGTTGGTGTGGAACCAGCCTTAAGCATGCTTAAGCTCGCGTTAGCTTATAGGATTAAGCCGGTTCGAGCGGTTGGAGAGCATCTGCCATTCAAAGATGAAAGTTTTGATTTTGTGCTTATGACCTTGACCTTATGTTTCCTCCAATCTCCAAGAGAGGCCATTCTGGAGTCTAGGAGGGTTCTACGTTGGAATGGTATTCTCGTGGTTTGTATAGTGCCTAGAGAGTCCAGCTGGGGGAAAGAATACATGAAGAAGGCTAAGGCAGGGCATATCTTTTACAGTCATGCACATTTCTACACTCTAGCAGAAGTCGAGCAACTACTGAAGAGCTGCTCATTTAAAGTGGTTGCGGTTAAGGCTTCATTGAGCTATTCTCCAGAGGATAAACCAAGGATTGAGGAGCCTTCAGGGAATCCTAGAGGGAAAGGATTCATCTGCATTAAAACCATAAAAATCTGAGGGGAAGAATGTAGCGTCCTTCTCCAACTGGCGGATTCTAAAGATTTAATTACATCCCCTTTGCTTTTATGATGTAGACGGTGCAGGTGACTTGAGCGGAAAAAGCTATGTGGAGAGGCTGAAGGAAGAAGTTAGAAGTTTATGTGAGAAACGTAGAGCCATAATATTGGCTCATAATTATCAGTCTCCGGAAGTTCAGGATGTTGCCGACTACGTTGGTGACAGCTTAGAGCTTGCAAGAAAGGCTATGAATTTAGATGCCGATGTGATAGTCTTCGCTGGAGTCTCTTTCATGGCTGAGATGGTAGCGGTCTTAAATGAGAATAAAACCATTTTGCATCCGGTGAGAGAAGCAAAGTGTCCCCTTGCAGACTTCTTAGATGTTACAACGGTGAGGAAGTTTAGGGAGAAATATCCTGATGCGCCGCTCGTACTTTATGTAAATTCTTATGCGGAAGCGAAAATGCATGCCGATTACATTGTGACAAGCGCCTCCGCCCTTAAACTAATTTCTAAACTTGATGAAGATCCGATTCTTTTTGGACCGGATAAAAATTTAGCTTCATACATATCGGAGAAAACTCATAAGGAGATAATACCAGTTCCACGCCGTAGCTACTGTTATGTGCATGAATATCTAATTTCCCGCTATTACATTGAAAAGGCGAGGGATAAAAAATCGAATGCTAAGCTACTTGTGCATCCGGAAGTATCCCTTCAAAGTCGAATGATAGCTGATTACGTTGGAAGTACAAGCCAAATGTTAAAGGCAATTAATCAGCTGGGCGGAGAAGAATTTCTTCTAGGCACGGAGGAGGGACTAGCCTATAGGGCTAAAGTACTCTATCCCGACAAAGAGATATATCCAGTTAACACAAGAGCTGTATGTGCAGATATGAAAAAGATAAATCTCCTCAATATTAAGAAGAGTCTACAAAAGTTGAAACCTAAAGTTTCCGTGAAAAAGGAGGCTAGAGAAAATATTAAATACATACTTAAAAGATCTCTTGAAATTATTAGGTGAGGCATAAGCTTCTTGAAATATCATCGCTCTCAAAGCTTCTTTAGCCGCCTTATTCTTCAATAAGAGTAGGTGTCAGCTGAAAATGTTGTTAGTGAACTGTAGATCTTTAAGTGGGATAAGATGGTTGTAGAGAAACGTTAGGTTAGATTTCTATTCTGCAACCAGCTGAGCAGTTCATGCTTGAATCAGGATATAGCTTGAGGATTTCTCTTTTTCTAGATGTGCAATGGCTTGGAACTATGAGACCTACGCTCCGTAAAAATTCTAATCTTCCGAATCCGTGAGAGCCCCCTATCACCCCGTAGATTTTGCCGATTTTAGAAGCAGACTTGAGTATTTTTTCTAAGCCCGGATGTGAGCATCCGGTTATGACAATTATACTTTTATCTGTCTTAACGATTAAGGCTTGCTCCTTAATGAAGAAGCCGAGTTCACCCGTTGTAAATATGTTGTGAGCAATCTCTTCAGGCTTGCCTATCTCTTTTAATAATTTAATATTTAGAAAGGAGGCAAGCCTTCGCTTGAAGCTTCTGAAGAACGATTTTGGAATGAAACTCTAGCCTTCTTGAGCATGCCTAAAATCCTGAAGCCTCTAATGTGATCCATATGCTCATGGGAGAAGACAACTATGCGAATTTTATTCAGATCAACATTAAGTTTATGCACATTAAAGAGTAGAGTATCCACATCAGCTCCTGTGTCAAAAAGAAGCCCCCAATTAAGTAAGAGAATCCCCATCCGCTTCTAAAGCCCTCTCTATCTTCATTATCATAGAGAATTTTCAAATGCAATGTGTTCCCTCCAAAATTAAGAATTTATGGAAGATAAAATTTTTGCAGTGTTCATGACCAATACTGAAAGTACACTTTAAACAGAGAGGACGCTGATCGTAATCATCACCTAGCTAGATTTTACCGGTTTTTCTTCATATGGTTTCATCCGAGACGCTGTTTCCCAGCTGTAACTAAGTCTACGGATGTATGGATGCTAGAGTTTTCAATCTCTTCACTATATTTTTCAGCTCACCTCTACTTAATTCTAAATGGAACTCCACAGACTCATCCTTAAGAACTACATGCTTAACGACAGTTTTTCCATCTCCCAAAAAGATCCGGCGGAAGAAATCGTAAGCCTCTTCTTTATCTTTATTGAAAACAACCTTTAAAATCGCAGTGTTTAAGGGTTTTTCATAGGCTGCAAGATTGCCTCCCTCCACGTTCATTTTAAAGCTTGCTAGAATGCCTTCTCTTTCTTTGAATGCTATTCCGCTAATTACACAACCAGATTGGGTGAAGCGAACTTTGATGTGGGTCTTTCCGCGCATATTCTAGGTCATAAAAATTTAGGAGGATCGGGGTAATAAGCGTTAATTACTGAATTAAAAGCGGAAACTGGGGAAGTAACTACACCAGCAATAAAGACAGAGAATTTAGTTTTCTTCGCTTTTTCTAGATTGGGAAAGAAAGAACTTAATGTTTAATTTATTCGCTTTCAGAGAAGTCTCGGATTATCTCTTCTGCAACCTTCCTGCCAGACAGCAGCATACCGCCGAGGATCGGCCCCATCCTAGGGAGATTATAGGTTTCAGAAACACTCATGCCAGCGACGTAGAGGCCCTCAACTACTTTGCCGCTGTGAGCGATTACCTCTTCCTCCCCCTTCCAAACGTTAAGCGATGACATTCCCTTGACCTTAAGCCTCAAGGATGGGCATCTTTCAGCTAAAATCCTTACAACGTCAGTATCATGGCCCGTTGCGTCTACAACTGCTTTCGACTCAAGGAAGAGAGGATCCACATGCCACCGGGCTTCTATGATTGGGGCAAGGTTTATAACCACTCCCTTAACTTTCACTGTTCCCCCGCTTGTCTCTCTTATTATTAGGTCTTCCACGAAGACGCCTGGCCAAATAGCTACACCCGCCTCGATAGCTTTCGCGGCTAGCTTCACCATAGCTTCAGTCGGGTCAGTGCAGAATAAACCCTCAGCTATTTTAGTGAGCTTTACCCCAGCTTCATCCAGCATCTCTTTCGCTTCGCCTTCTTCGATGAGCACCAGAGGTAGGAGCATTGTCCCTCCTCGTATTCCACCGCCTACACCAAGCATTTTCTCGAGAATGAGTACTCTTAAGCCGTTTCTTGATAGGTTTAGTGCGGTTGATAATCCTGCTGGTCCTGCGCCTACAATTATTACGTCCACCTTAGAGTATGAGGCAATCTTTCTAAGAGTTGCCTCCGCGAATAATCTTGCTAAGTCTCCCTCACTGTAAAGTTCTGCTAACTTCTCAAACATGATCATCCAACTCAGCCTATTTTCTAAATTCTAAACCTTATTTCAGATTTAAATGTTCGGTTTCTAATGTCAGTTATGTGAGGGAGTTCTTCAAATTGAATTGAGCGGAAATCGCAATTTTAAACTCGGATTTTAATGTAAATCAGTATTAACGCTAGAATCGATAGAATTATTATAAGTTTGGTTAGGAGGCTGTTTCTTTCCCAGATCATTAATGCAGCATTCAGTCTTGTAATCGGATTTCCCGAATTAAGCATTTTGAAGAGGGCTCTCGCTTCTTCTTTTGTGAAATATCCCCCGTCAACCCTTACGCCTTCGCCTTCGGTTTTCTCAAACTTATGCCCCTTAAACCAGAATGCATTTGTAAATCCGGTTTTCAGCCATAATTCAAAGTCTTCGAACACTTGTATGCTTCTTTCCTTAACCATGCTAGATCACCTAATCTCCTTAATTAGGCCGATTGCTCCGCAGATTGGCGGAATAAACTTTTAGATTCTCATTAAAATTATTAGCAACAGTATCATTAAGATTATTGTTGTTGCGAAGGGAATTATGCTTTTTAAGTCGATGGGCTCCCTAGAAGGAGCTCTCTTCTCCATGTCTCTGAGGATCTTTTCGGAAAGCCCATTGCTTGAGAGCGGAGCCACATTTTCATTCGCATCTTCCTTGAGAAATCTCATTTTTAGGGCCATCTTAGCTTCTTCGAATATCTCCGATAAATGCTTAATAACCTCCCTTTTCTCGCAACCAATTAGCCTTGAAAAGTCTCTGACAGCCTCATCATTTAACTCAATTCTATAGGTTTTCGATAGGAGAAGCCTGGAAAGCCGTTTTAATGCATGTTTGGCTATTTCCTCCGCTTCAGGGCCGATTATGCAGAGCACCGGGTCATGGTAGATTTTTCGAGTCTTCACAACATAATCAAGTAAGTAAATTGTGTTTCTCCCATTAGATATTATGTAGGCTTTATCCGCTCTTTCCCTTCTTAGTGACGTATAAATATCTAGCCGCTGTAAGCTTTCGCTTTTCGCATCTAAGAGCGGAAGCATATGATATCCGTTTTTCTCATCATCAATTATATCCCTTAATGATAGAACAACATCCTTCAGAGTTAATGCTTCAGTTGATATCTGAGCGAAAATCTTCCTAGATGAAGTGTCAGAAATTTCCTTTTGAATCAGAATATTCATTTTTCTCTTTCCCCAATTGTTACTTCACACTCTCAGATTTACGCTTTTCTCTTATTTGATCGAAATAACGCTGATGGATAAATAGGGAAAACAGCCTTTTCCTATTATGCGTATTTGATATTGATGTAATAGAGTTTAACTATTCCCCCATCTGAAATGAGTAC
The DNA here is from genome assembly GCA_964529605.1 of uncultured Candidatus Bathyarchaeia archaeon. Classification (GTDB taxonomy): domain Archaea; phylum Thermoproteota; class Bathyarchaeia; order Bathyarchaeales; family DTEX01; genus DTEX01. The sequence goes on from CAZGXE010000053.1 coordinate 6,927, forward strand.
CCCTATGTTCACTTCACCGCTCTCTTCGCTCCATTGATAAACCTCCTTGCAGTTTTGAGCATACTTTTGAATGAAACTGTTCACTTCAGATTCCGCTTCCTCCCATTCATTCTCAGTTATGTACGTGACATTATCAACCCTGATCCAGACGTCGCCACTTATCTTTGTAGGCTTAACCACGCTTAATCCTTTTTCAGCGAATAGGTTTAAGATCCTATTAAGTCTCTCTTCTGCCCCGGTTTTCACAACTCCCCCGATTAGAGCGTAGTAGGCATGGGCTGAATCCGATCCAACGGCCACCTGTGTTCCGGTTGCAGCGTCTATCACACCTATGAAGGCCATTTTCGTTATAACAGCATTCGCGATTTCAGCCTCAATATAAACCGGGATAAAGTAGTAGAGTTTGTTACCGATTGAATAAAGCAGGATGTTACCAAATCTTCTGCTAGTGAGGAGAGTCAGCTGAGTGCGGACATAGTCATCTGTTTCAAAAGCTTGCAATGCGGCGGATGGTCCTATAAACTGGGTTGTTGCATTCGGTACGCTGTATAGCTCCATGTGGCCTAGCTGGGGGCCGCCGTAGGCTACGTATAGGCCGGCTAGGTTCCGTCCTGGTGAAGCTTGGAACTCCACTAGTTGCAATCCGACGAAGTGCGGCTGGTCTCCAACAACCATCAGGACATAAAGAACCTCAGTTGCTCTAGGTCTCTCGTAAAATTGGGAGCCGGATCTCCAAATAAAAGGATCTTCCACATGGAAGTGAAAGTCTACATCTAGCTGGCCTGGATGATTATGTGTGCCGAGCAGGGCTTCTGGATATCGCAGTTGGGGTATAAGCCATTCTGGAGGCTCATCCCATGATGGATAATATTTCCTGTAGAAGTCAACTAGGAAACCGTCAGGTCTTCCCACAACATAGCCTTTCATGCTTCCATCCTCAACATCTACAAGTACAACAGCGAAGAATCTGAGATAGGGGCTTGCTGAAAAGCCTGAATGCATCGGATAATCAATGTATATTTGAACAGCATAGTATATTCGATTTCCATCGCTCACTAGATAAGCGTCTGGGTCAGCCTTCAAGCCGTATATAAGTATGTTACCAACTCTTTGAAGTATGTCCCTACAATAGAGCATATTTATGTTTTCTTGAGGCGGAGAAAACGCGAAGCCCAGTTGGCCTTCCAGAAGGAACCATAAGACTCTCTGCCATCCGGAGAGAACATAGTCGGGTTCCCCAGGG
>CAZGXE010000054.1:0-8106 GCA_964529605.1 uncultured Candidatus Bathyarchaeia archaeon
TTGGAGAGTTCCCACCTGGGTCATTTCATGAGGTTGTCACGCCTGACATTGGCGGTTGTTCTGCTTTATATATGGCTGATAAGTATTGCTTATAACGGCTAATTTGAAGCATGCTTCACCTCCACTTTACCTGCCTGTGGGTTGATAGTGTATCGTCCCCCATGTGGTTCAATCGGTATCGCTTTGATAAGGCCTGCCCTTATCAGATCCTCCAACTCATCCGGATATCTGCCGTAAATATCCTTATATGCCCTTGCGGCTTTCTCCAGGAACCTCGTGTCTCTTTCGACCAGTAGATCCTTGATTTTGGAGATGATCTCCGCTCGCATCTTCTCGTCCTTAAATTGTTTGTACGCCTCTTCGAGGAACTTAATGGCCAAATCTATCTTCTCTTCAGGATTCGCCTTATCGGCTTTAGCTATTTTAGCATACAGATTACCTATTAAGCGCGGCAGATAGCTCGGATGTCCTGGCAGACTGGCAGCCTTTTCAAAATACCTCACCGCCTTCACATCATCGTTTTTATAATAAGCATAATTAAATCCAAGAATGAAATATAAACGCCAATCGTCGGGGAGATTTTTAATCCCTTTCTCGAGCAGGAGGATGCTTTTATCCACCTGCTGAGTTTGTATGGATAACAGGATTCCGCCGTATCGGTATGCCTCCTCAAAAAGCGGGTCCAAGGTGGTAATGACATCTAACGGGCGATACAGCCACTTGTAGTTTCTATTCTTGACGAAATCCTCTCCGAAGGAGACCACCGTGTAAGCCCATAACAGATCGGCCGCTACGGCATCAAAACCCAGCATTGCCGATTTAACGTACCCGCCCGGGGGGAGATAAAACAGCACCCTTTCGCTCAAGGTGGTATGTTTAACGTTATCAATTTGTCGTTGCAGGACATAAACACCTGCCATTATCGACAAAACCGCAATTATCGCCACGGTATAGATGAGAACACTTCCCCTGTTATCCATTCAGCTGTCAACCCCATGCCGCAGGTTAATCAAACTCTCTTCTCTGGAAGGATAAAATTGATATAAATAGGACAATAGCAGTATAAAAGATACAGTAGGTTATTACGCCGAGAAGATAGACGCCGCTTATGTCAACTCCGTGTACCACCTCTGCCCTGATGTTAAAGTTGTTGAAGTTCGGCAGGACATAGTAGCAGAAATTGGTTATGTAGCGGGATAACCATCCTCTTGACGCTTGTTCGATTTCTTTTAAATCCGTCGTCAGATGTCCGATGATGTATATAGCTAGGGTGAAAACCGCACTCAGAGTTGATGAGGTAAAGGTGGAAAATAATAAGGCGATGGCGGTTACCAGCATTAATTCGCAAAAAATCAACAGGATTGCTTTTAACAACACCAAACTTAACGAGTAGCCCTGGAACCAGATAACGATAAATAAAAACATCGTCATTGCGGTGACATTTAGAAGCAATGTCAAACATAATCCGAGATACTTGCTGAGCAGGAATTCATATCTATGCACCGGTTTTGATATGATGGTATAAATCGTTCTTCTATCAATCTCCTTATAAACGAGGCTGATCCCTACCAGAACGGCGGTGAGAACTCCAAAGAGGGAAATAGCGGCAAGGCCGATATCTTTAATGATTTTTTCGTTTACACCAAGGCTTAAACCACCTAAGAGCACAGAGACGATAATAACCAGTACGGCGAAAAGGAGCAGAGTGTAGAATACTTTGTCCCTTATGGCTTCTTTAAACGTATTTAGAACAAGGGCCCTTACCTTCATTTTACTTAGAATCTTTTATCTCCTGTCTCTCAACTCTCGTCTCTTGACTCCCGTCCCTCGATTCCCGTCTTCAACCTTTTTAGAAAGATATCTTCCAGGGATTCCATACGTGGTATTAGTGAAATCAGCTTTGCTCCATGTTGGACGATTATCTCCAGGACCTTTTGCGCCATCTCTTCCGTGGAGACATTTACAATGATTCTGGCCCCTCTCTCAACGATGTTTTCCAATGCGAGCTGCTTAATCTCCGCTTTACCTTCCTCGTCCAGTCCCTCGATGTTTATCTCCATCAGTTGTTCTCCGGCTCCCAAGAGCTCGCTCAGTTGTCCGACACCGAGCAGCCTCCCCTGTGACAGGATCGCCACTCTATCGCATATCGCCTCCACATCGGAAAGGATATGTGAGCTATAAATTACCGTTTTACCTTCAGACTTGAGGCGCAGGATGATATCCCGCATCTGTTTTCGACCGATGGGATCTAAAGCCGACAGAGGTTCATCCAGGAGAATCAGCTTGGGATCGTTTATCAGCGCCTGAGCGACTCCTACCCGCTGCAGCATACCCCGGGAGAATTTCCTGAGCTGAATCGTTGCGGCATCTTGTAATCCAACCAACTCTAAAAGCTCCCTCACGCGTGTTCGGCGCTTTCGTTTGCTTAAATTGTAAAATTGACCATAAAGGTCTAAGAGCTCCCAAGCCGTAAGATAGTCATAGAAATAAGGCTGTTCAGGGAGAAAGCCTACTTCCTCTCTGGAACTTATATCCTTGATGTTTTTCCCCAACAGCCATGCATCTCCCTTTGTCGGGCGAAGCAATCCCATGAGAATTTTAAAAGTTGTCGTTTTGCCGGCGCCGTTAGGGCCTAAATAGCCTAAAATCTCACCCTCTTTTACTTCCAGATTTAAATTGTCTAGAGCTACGGTTCGTTTTCGCCTGACGCCACTTTTAAACACCTTGGTTAATCCAACGATCTTTACCGCTGGCATAGTGAGTTCTCAATCTCTTCATCCACCTGAGATGAGTTGTCCCGCTTGAAACATAGGCAGATACAAACCTAGCAGAACTCCCCCTATTAGCGCTCCTAGGATAAGGGTCAATATCGGTTCCAGTGCTCTGCTCAGGTTTTCGACACTTTGGTCTACCTCTCGTTCATAAAGGGCGGCAAGCTTACTTAACATATCGTCCACTCTGCCTGCCTTTTCACCGGACTGTATCATCTGACACACCAACGGTGGGAATATACCGCTTTCCATAAGAGGCTTGGAGAGAGTTTCCCCTTGGTTGATACTTCGCTGCACCTTTTCCAAAACGTTTCTGATGACCTCGTTGTCCGTTGTATTTTTGACGATATCTAGAGCGGCGAGGTAATCCACGCCATTGCGCAAGAGCAGGCTCAAAGTGCTTGAGAAGGACACGATAGATCTTTTAAGGATGAGAGGTCCGAAGAGAGGGAGTTTCAGTTTGATTCTATCCCATACGTTTTTCCCCTTTTTAGTATTAACAAGCTTTTTAAAGCCTATTCCCAGCGCTACAATCGTTATAATTGAAAACCAACCTGTCCAGCCTTGCATGAAGTTGCTAATATCTATCAATATCTTGGTTGGCAGAGGCAAATTCCCGCCGAGGGTCTCGAAAAGGGAGACGAATTGAGGTACTGCGAACTTAATCAAACCGAAGGTTACAATTATAGCAATAGCGAGGGTTATTAATGGCATTTGAAGAGCTGATTTGACCTTACGTTTGATGCTCTCAGCTTTATCCAGGGTTTTGGCCAGATCCATAAGCACACCGGTATACGAGCCGCTGGCCTCAGCAGCTTCTATCATACTGACATATAGACGGTCGAAAACCTTGGGATGTTCCGACAAAGCTTTCGCTAGGGATTTACCCTCTGTAATATCCGCTTTGATTTTTGAGAGAACCTCTCTAAAAGTTGGGTTTCCACTCTGCCTTTCCAAAGCCTCCAGAGATTCGGTGATATCCATTCCGGCATCCAACATCGCGGCGAATTGGTCGCTGAACATCATCAACTCCTTTCTCTTGACTTTTGGCTTGAAAATCGTGATCTCAGAGAGCTTTCTTCCCCCAATTCTTTTACCGGTCACTAGCTGAGGATATGAAATGACGAAAAGCCCCTCCCCCCGCAGCCGACCGACCAACGCTTGGGCCGTTTCAGCTTCCTCCGTTCCTTTTCGAATTTTCCCTTGAAGGTCTCGAGCGACGTAGTAAAAGACAGGCATTATCCCTCCCCTCACTATCCTTTCACCTTTGAAAGAAACACATCAACCACAGAAGGGTCTAACATGGTTCCTGACAATTTTCTTATTCTTTCGATTGCTTCTATCTTTGAGATGCCTAATAGCATCTCCTCATAGGCCTCAACAACGGCTACAATTCTCGCCCCCAATGGGATGTTATTTCCTCCTAAACCATCAGGGTACCCGGTACCATCGAAATGCTCATGGTGGTGTCGGATTATCGGCACTGCCCCTCGCAATGAATTGATGTTCTTTACGATGTTAGCACCTGCAACGGGGTGGGATTTTACTTTCCTTCCCTGATAGGTTTCGAACGGTACGAATTCTTCCCTCCCTTGTTCCAAGATGCCTATATCGTGCAATATCGCTCCGTAATACAGATCGCCGAGGGAAGGATCGCTAATTCCGAGCTCCACCCATATAGCGGTGGACAGTTCGGCTACCCGCCAACAGTGACCTTTAGACATCAGGCCCATCATAACCCCGACAGATTCTATCGCTTTGACGAAGATCTCAATTGAATTGGTGAAAAAGTTTCGTTGATCCTCTGCTATTCTTGCGTTTTTTATCACAATAGCCGCCTGATTCGCCAAAGCGGCGAGCAACTGTTTGTCCTTTTCAGTGAATTTAGCTCCCCCTCTTTTATTCACCGCCTCAAGCACACCCAGGATTTCACCCTCTAGAATGATGGGGACGCAGAGGATAGTTTCCGTTTTAAAACCGGTGATCTTATCGACAGAACCTGTGAACCTAGGGTCAGATGCGGTATCGTTGACGATGGCAGCCTCCCCGCTGTGCGCCACATCCCATGCTATGCCCTCTTTCACGGTGATTCGGCGCAAGATGTGAGTTTTCTCCCCTGAAGTTGCTATAAACCATAGACGTTGTTTCTCGTCGTCAAACAACATAATTGATGCTCCTTCAGCGGATACCAATCTGCCGGCGGAGTTGTTAATCTTGGTCAAAATGACATCAACATCCAGATTGGAGCTTAAATCTGTGGTGATCTCCAGAAGCTCCTGTAGATCATCGCCGTTAACTTTGTTTTTCTCTTCTTTAATTTTTACACCTCCTGTGTTTTCCTCCATACTTCTTCAAATGTGGTTATCCCTCTTGCGACCTTTTCAAGCCCATCCTGCCGTAATAACCGCATTCCGTTGTTCATAGCAGCCTCTTTAATCTCGTGTGCCGAGGCATCTTTTGAGATCAATTCTCTTATCTCATCGTCGGGCACCAACACCTCATGAATGCCCGTGCGTCCTTTTAGTCCTTTACCATTGCACTGCTGACAACCTTCTCCTTTGCATAACTGTAAGCTCGTGGTATCCACATTATAGGAATTAAAAATCTCTATTATCTCGTCCGTCGGTTCTATAGACGCCTTGCAGTATTTACATATGGTTCGCACGAGACGTTGAGCGATGATAAGCTGGATGGAATCGGCTATCAGGAAGGGATCTATTCCAAATTGGGCAAGCCGTGTGATACAACTTGGCGCATCATTTGTATGGATAGTTGAAAGGACTAAATGCCCCGTTAAGGCAGCCTGAACGGCGATGCCGGCGGTCTCTTTATCCCGTATTTCCCCCACCATGATAACATCTGGATCCTGTCTTAGAAAAGCTCTGAGCCCTTGGGCGAAAGTTAAGCCGATCTCTTCCTTCGTCTGAACCTGAATAGCGCCATCCAGGTTATATTCCACGGGGTTTTCGATCGTCAGGATTTTTATCTCAGGCGAATTGATCGCATTGAGCATTGAGAACAACGTTGTGCTTTTGCCGCTTCCGGTAGGGCCGCTCACCAAAATCAGACCGTGGGGTTTGTTAATCGCATTTGTGACGAGCTCCAAGTTTCTCTGATTAAATCCTAGATCTGATAAAGGCATCATAGTGCTACTTTTATCGAGAATCCGCATAACGACGCTCTCTCCATAGATCGTGGGTATGATTGAAACTCGCAGCTCGTATTTTCTGTCGCCCATGCTGAGGGAAATACGCCCGTCCTGGGGAAGCCGCCGTTCTGCTATATTCGCCTTCGCCATTATCTTAATTCTGGATACGATGGCGTTGTGTAAACCCCGGGGAAGGTTTTGCTTCGGTTGTAGGATACCGTCTATACGGTACCGCAGCTTGATTTCCCTAGGGAAAGGTTCGATGTGAATATCGGTTGCTTTTTCTTTAATCGCCTGAGCGATGATTCTATATACTAGGCGAACAACGGGAGCCCGTTGAGCCTCCTCCAGGGCGACACTGACAAGGTCAATTTCATCCCTCTCCGCGGCGAAATCCTCCTCCTCAACCTCTTCGATTCCCTCGATCGCTTCATCCTGTATTAGTGATTCATAGAAGGCCTCTTCCTCCTCCTTGCCATAAATCTCTTCAAGTTTCTTCTTGATGTCTTTTGGGAAGGCCAGGAGCGGTCGCACTTTGAAGCGAGAATGAGTTCTGATCCTGATCTCATTTAAAGCGAAGGGATTATGGGGGTCCGCCATCGCGATAATAAGAGTGTCCTCGGTCTTTCCTATGGGCATGCATTCATTGCGTTCCTCCATCGCCCGGGGAAGAGTCTTCACGATATCCGCATCCAGCTCCTCCTTCAATAGATCAATAGGCTCAACCTCCAACTTGACTGCTATGGCTTCAAGCACCTCCATCTTATCGGCCAGTTCCATATCCACTACTACCTGATGGAGGTATTCACCTGTCTCCTCAGCCTTAACCATAGCTTTTTGCAATTGCTCTTCGGTAAGGAGGTGGTTTTCCAGCAGAATTTCCGCGCAAGTCTTTTTTTTCCTTAAAGAGGTTATTTTAGCCAAAAGCTCTCACCTCTTGATAGTTCCTCCTCCCAACATCCGGATCAGTTCATCCGGATTATTGCTAACCTCCAAAGCGGCTTCACGGGTAATCAGCCCTTTTTGATATAGCGTTCTCAAAGCTTGGTTAAGGGTTTGCATTCCCTCTTGCACCCCCGTCTGAATCACCGATGGTATTTGATGTGTCTTCCCTTCACGGATGAGGCTTCTAATTGCTGAGTTAGCTACCATTATCTCCATAGCGCACACGCGCCCTTTCCCATCTCGTCTGCGCAATAGAGTTTGGGAGATAACGCCTTGTATAGTCAATGAGAGCTGCATGCGGACCTGCTGTTGTTGTCCGGGAGGATAAACATCTATAATCCGGTCAATTGTTTGCGCGGCGCTTGTCGTATGTAAAGTGCCCAACACCAGATGACCTGTTTCAGCGGCGGTGATTGCCGCTGTTATCGTATCTAGGTCTCGCATTTCCCCCACCATAATGACATCAGGGTCTTGACGGAGAGCATATTTCAACGCAACGTGGAAAGAATTAGTATCTTGGCCCACCTGCCGCTGATCAACATAACTCATCTTGTCCTCATGCCAAAACTCAATCGGGTCTTCTATTGTCACGATGTGCTTTCGCTGAGTGGTATTAATATGGTCAATCATTGCTGCCAGAGTGGTGGATTTGCCGCTTCCCGTAGGACCAACGACCAGCACCAATCCTCTGGGCTTCGCGGCCAGCTCCGCAACAACAGGTGGTAGACCCAGCTCCTTTATCGTTTTTATTTTAATTGGAATCGCACGTAGCACCATTCCCATCTGATTTCGCTGTTTAAACAGATTAACCCTGAACCTAGATAAACCGGGAACGGTATAGGCTAAATCCAATTCTTTCTCCGCGGCGAAAACCGCTTTCTGCTCTTCAGTTATTACTTCGTCTATAAAACGCTCTACGTCTTCAGGCGTGAGCGGAGGTATATCCTCCAAGGGAGTAAGTTCCCCGTGAATGCGCAGCCCAGGCGGCCTACCTACCTTGAGATGCAAGTCAGAGGCATCCCGTTCAATCATTAAATATAATAGCTCCTTTATCCCCATATCCTCTACTCTGAAGATAGAACTATTTTCATGCTTCATGATGCCCTGGAAGGGCATCATGATTCCTTATATGAGGTTAAGGTTGAGGTTAAGAGGGAAAACCTCAACCTTAAGAAGTTCAATCATCCGGTCCACCGGTGAGAGAACCAACGGTAGTTTCCTCTGTCACTTTCGCAGGACTTG
>CAZGXE010000055.1:0-7976 GCA_964529605.1 uncultured Candidatus Bathyarchaeia archaeon
TTTTCGCCGAAAATCTTCACGGCTTCACGAAGAATCTTAATTTGCTTCTCCCAGACGTATGGGCCGCCAGCCTTCATCCCTTTGATTTTCTCGAAGACCTCTTTGGTTGCAGCGTCTAGAGGTATTCCAACCCTCTCAACTCCAGCTTTCTTCAGCCTCTTCAGATTCTCCCTATTTAAGGGTTGACAGCAGACTGATATAGGGATTTGCACCGCTGAACGGAAAACCATAACTATTCCATTCAAATCCTCAAGAACCCCGGGGTAGTTTATGGCCTGTATGCAGACCCTTTTCAGCGCTCCGCGCTCAAAGGCCTCCCTGACCCCGCTGACTACATCCTTTAATGGGAAAACCGGCCAGGTGACCCGTGAAAGCATATCCGCTCTCCCGCTGCTTCTTCTAGCTTGGGGGCAGAAGAGGCAGTTCGCTAGACATTTCCCCTCATGATAGGTCATTAGATAAGCTGTTGTAGGTTCAGCATCCAATCTCCCTTTAAGGAGCCTGAGCACTATGGCGGAGCCTAGTGAAACGCGGATTTTCTCCGGAACCCAAACGTTAGGCTTCATCTTCCTCAAGAGGATTATTTATTACTAAAAACTATTAAAGTCTAAGTTCCAGAAACATATTAAAATTCATGAAGGTGAAACTTTGCTTAGTGAAACCGTCATCCGCAGGATCTTGGATGCTGACGGAAAGACGCTTGATCCCTATTTCAGCCTAGCCGAGGAAACCTCAATTAAACTTTACGGCAAGAAGATAGCATTCTATGCCCCAAGCTTCACATATTATAGGGTTCTAGGCCATCTTCAAAATCTGAGGAAGTTCCCAACAATTTCCATAACGGGCTCATCCTGCAGTTTAAAATGTAAACATTGTGATGGTAAAGTTTTAAGAACTATGATCCCGGCTACTACACCGCAAAAGCTCATTGAGGTATGCAGAAGGCTGAAGGCAGAAGGCGCTGAGGGCTGCCTGATAAGTGGGGGATGCCTACCCGGCGGCTCCGTGCCCCTTGAGAGATTCGCTGAGGCCATAGCCCTCATTAAACGTGAAACCGGGCTGCTAATAACTGTTCACACAGGTTTAATAGGTCCTGAGGCTGCTAGAAAGCTTAAAGAAGCCGGCGTTGATGCAGCATTAATCGACATTATTGGAGACAACGAGACAATTAGAGAAATCTACAATTTAAACGCTACAGTTAATGACTTTGAAGATTCCCTGAGGGTAATTAAGAGCGCGGGGCTAAATCTTGTGCCCCACGTTTTGGCGGGTTTACATTACGGTAAGCTAAGAGGGGAAGTGGAGGCTTTAAAGATTATTTCCCGATACTCACCTGCAACTCTAGTCATAATCGCTTTTATGCCCATTCGGGGGACACCTATGGGGAATGTGCCGCCGCCCACCCCCCTAGACATAGCGAGAGTAATTCTCATTGCAAGATTGATGTTCCCGAAGATTCCATTAGCTCTCGGATGCATGAGGCCGAAGGGTGAACATAGAGTTAAAACCGATATTTTAGCGGTTAAAGCCGGGATTAACGCTATAGCCTTCCCAACGGAGGAAGCAATAAAATTCGCAGAGAAGAGAGGTTACGAAATCAAATTTTATCCGACATGTTGCTCTCAAGTATATATGAACTTAACGCCCTGAACTTCCAGAATGAGGGAACGAAACGCCTTCATTTCCCCCTAGTTAGAAATCTTTTTATAACTTTCACAGCTGACTGATTTCTAGGTGAAAAGTTATGGCAACCAAGAAAGGAGAGGAGTCTAAGGAGGAAAGGAAGGAAGAGTTTGGCTCAAAGATGTACTATGAGTCTGTGAAGACTTTGCGTCAGGTAAGTGCAAGGGTTCTTCTGTCGATAGGCGCAGCCATTCTCGTATGGGTGTTTGGAGAGATAATTTTTCTACCAATCGCAAAAGAGATGACCCAGCAATTCTTCGGCTATCCAGTGCATTCAATAGTCAGCTTCATTATTGCGGTTGCATTAGCAATCATAATTCTCTCAGTGTTCATTGATATCCGCCGGCTTATAAGCAGCGTAGCTGGGATATTAGCCTATCAGTTTGGGAAGGTGAGTCATGAAGCAAGCAGTGAAGCATATAGTAGCTACAGGATAGCGCTGGGCGGAATAATAGATGTGATAGTGGTTTCCTTAACTTACCTATTGTTTGCGCATTATCTGGCGGAGATACATCCAGCCATTCCAGCGGTTCTCCTAATTCTAGTGGTAATATGGTCAATTTATACGCTGTGGAGAAGCTGCAGGGCAATAGCCACAATAATAGGAAGGTACACCTTGAGATTTACTGAGGAACTTGAAAAAAAGGGGTTAAGAAAACTAGGTTCTTCACTTACATATTTTTTGATTTTTCAGCTAAACCCCAAAGGGAAGAGGGGAAGTATGGCGGAACTAACTGAAGAAGAGATAGAAAGCTTTAAGGAGTGCCTGAGGGATCACGGTTTAAAAACATTTCATAATCTTCTGTCGGCTCTTCTGATATGGCTCTTTGGCATCTTAGTTTTCATTCCTCTCGCAGCCTCCTTAAATAGGAAAACCGAGATAGTGTGCACCCTAATCTTCCTACTCGCTTTCACGCTTCTGGTCGCACGGGCTCTTCCCGGATTAAAGAAGATAGTGGACGCCTTCTCAGTTTTCCCAGCTAAAAAGTATGGGTTAAAAAGAGGGTTAAGCCGCGGGGAGTCGATAATGCTTTTTCGAAGCCTCTCCTACATAATTTTAATTTTAATATTTTACTTGCTTTATTTCCCATTTTTAGTGAATTTTCACCCTTCCATCAGTGGAATAGTCCTAATATTAGTTCTGATCTGGATTTTTTCATTAGCACTTAAGTTTTTTCCAGCTTTATTTGCGAAACTACTTGGGCAACCGAATTCTAAGAGATAAGCATTAACAAGGACACACGCATGCCAACAAGAACGAAATGAACCCTTTACTCGAATTGCAGGAATAATGTGTGCATTATGTTTCCAGTTTTCCACCGTGCATCCGATAGATTTCCTCAGCTATTTCGGCGATCTTTTCGTCATGAGTTGCCGCAATAAAGGTTGTTTTCTCTTCTCTATGGAGCGAGCGTAATAAATCAATTATTTCTAAGCCGGTTTCAGGATCAAGTTCACCGGTTGGTTCATCAGCGAGTATTAGTTGCGGATTATTAGCTAGAGCCCTAGCTATGCTCACTCTCCGAATTTCACCAACACTTAACCATCTTGGGAGGCGGCTTCCCTTATCTCCTAAACCAACCGCCTCAAGCAGCCTCAGCGCCCTCTCTTTCTGCTTTCGCAATGGTACGCCCATAAGCGCCATCGGCAATTCAACATTCTCTAGGGCTGTCAGCTGGGGAAAGAGATTGAAGGTTTGAAATATAAAACCAATCTTTGTTAATCGAATTCTCCTACGCTCTCTCTCACTTAGAAGTGAAGTGTCAACCCCGTCGAAGAATATTTTCCCGGATGTGGGCTTATCAATAAGGCCTATCAGATTCAGGAGGGTTGTCTTCCCGGCTCCTGAGGGGCCGACTATAGAGATGAAGGAGCCTCTTCTAACATTTAAATTTACATTATTTACTGCTGTAATCGCTGATGAATCTAGATGATAGATTTTAGTTAGACTTACAGTCTTAATCATTAGTATTCGGACCTCAGGGTTTCGCTCACATTTATTTTAAGGGTGAAAAATGCGGGGATGAAACCGCTTAGGATACATATGGAAGCGGCTAGAGCTAGGGCCTCAGCGATCAATTGAGGCGGAACAAGATTAAAGAAGTCTTGGATGAAAAATATAATTGGGATGCTTGTGTAGAAGGATGCCAAATAGACTGCGGCGGCTCCTCCGAATAGGATTCCTAGGGATCCGCCTAGAACTCCTATTAGGAAGGTTTCGGCCAGAATCATTTTGAGGATTGATGTTTTGGGGGCTCCTATGGCAATCAAGGTTGCAAAATCCCTTCTGCTTTCAGAAACATTCATTGTTTCCACGGTTGCCATTAGCATTCCGCTCATGATCAGCATGAAAAATTTTGTCCCATATGCCCAGAAGCTCAACTCGTCTAGGATTGGGTAGGTGAGCTCATTCCGCTCGTTTTCAGTTAAGGCTGAAACGTAGCCTATCTTATTCTCAATCTCATCCGCAGTCTTCTCGGCGTCAACGTTAGGCTTCAGCTTAACTACAGCCATACTTATCTGTCCATCATACTTCTGGAGGCTCTGGGCCAGCCTTAGGGACATCAATATTGAACGTGAGAGAATGATAGAGGGGCCGCGTATAATCCCGGCCACCGTTAGATTTCCCCCTCCAATATGGACTGTGGATCCAGCGGAGAGGCCGTATTGATCTGCGATTGAGGCGCCGACGAGAACATCCCTAAGTGGGCTGGCTGGGAGACGCCCATCTATTCTCAAGGAGATTGGAGGGAAAATTATGGATATCTTTTCAAGGGGTAAACCTATAGTTATGTTCGCTGGGAAGACTCCGGCGGTTTCGCCGGCCCTTAACTCTAGAGTGAAGAGCATTGGGATGACCTCTTCAACCCCATTTATCTGCCTTAGTTTGGCTTCAACCCTTTCTGGGATTGTCCCGCCGATTGGGAAACCTTGGATGACAAGTACGTCCTTCGCCACCACGATGATTTCATCCTTGAAGAAGATGTTCATCTCTCTTATTATCGCCGTGACCCTTGAGGTTGCAGCGCTAACCCCTATGAGAAAAGCTATGGACAAGGCTATTCCGGATACGCATAGGAGGGTTCTTAATCTTCTACGTCTGAGATTTCTGAGGCACATAGCGGAGATTCTCATATGGATGGGGCCCCTTGTTTCCGGCAGTCAGCAATTAAGCAGTAAGTGATAAAAAGATATATAAAACTCGCTACTCACTTAGTTATGGAGGTTTTATAAGTAATGAAAAAGGTTGCATCATGTTTAATCTTCCTGCTTCTGATGCTTACTGTAGTGCAGATACCTGTTCATGCTGTAAACTCACAGAGCCGAAGCGAGGTTGGGGTTGAATTTAAGGTTTATCCTGATGGAACGGTTGAACTTGCTGGGGAATACCTTCACAATTATACTTTTCCGTATCCCTATGAGGGGGCAAGCGACATTACCTTTAGCGTTGAAATCTTAGGGGAGGACTCATCGTTCAGGGTTAAAACGAATGGCAGCGTAGTCTTCCCTGAAGATCAGGCCTCTAGGTTTCCGTTAAACGCTACCAGACTCTTCTTCGGTGAAGAGTTTTCCCAAAATGTTTCAAGAACCACAGTTAACGGCTCAATCATTTTCCCCGAAAGATGGACTGGCTCCCTATTTCCACCATACTCGGATGAGCAAGTTTCATTAGATTTCAATGCGTTCCCGTTTAACTCAACGGATTTAACGATTAGCGGAGAGTACTCGAACGGAACCTACCATGGAACAATAACTTTTCATTTTATCCCAGGGCTAACTTTAGGTGATGTGGAAATAAACATTGAGGGAAACGCAACCCACCTGAGGATTTACGATTCCATAGATATATTCTACAATCAGACATTACCGATTCCAGGTTTTATCCCGCCGGATAGAGCCATGATAGAGGAGCTCGCCGGGGACAAGGCTTACATTGATGAAATACTTGATGAGTTAACTGGCGGCCTCATAACGTGTGAATCATATAATGTAACAATGGTTCCAACAGGGGATACCAGCGACACAATCTACTTCGATATAATTTTGAGGGGAGATTTCATCGGCATCTTAACCAGCTTCTTCGGGGGGTTCAGTGAGGAGTTTATCCCCCCTGGAGAGGGAAACATGGATGAAACAATTCGTGATCTAGCTAACATAACGACGGAATCTATTGAGGAATTCAGCTTCAATATATCTTACGTTAGGGCTGTGAGAGAGCTGAATTTCAAGTTTCATTCCTTAGTTAATTGGGAGAAAACATGGAGTCTTACTAAAGAACTGATTATCGACAACCTGCCTCCTGAAGCTCAGCCTGACATCAGGAAGCTGATTGGAATGAGGCGTGCTAGGTTGGAATCTTACACGGAGAAGGCTACCTACAGGGATGGTGAACTCAAGTATAGTGGAGACTACGTTTTCACAGGGGATGTAAACGCTGAGGCAAATCTTATTAGAAGGCTCTTCATTGATTTAGCCGCCGGCTCATCAACTCCTCCCCCGATGGGGGATTTAGCCTTCGCAAATGAGACTCAAATAGTAGATGTGAGCGGCTTCAGGTTTGAAATCAGCCAAAGCGTTAAGCATCAAACAAACGTGGTTTCTATGAGATTCCAGAGAATTAAGATCGCCCCTTCAATCGACCCGATAAACGCAACATGCTTCAAACTGAGAAAGCTCTTCGGTTTCGCCCACAGCCTTTACATGCCTGAGAGGGGGGTGAAGGTTAGACTAACGGTTAAGGGTGAGAGTAACGGAACCCACACGGTAGTCCCAACAATAGATCCGACTGATCCGGAGAAACCGCCTGCACCGGACGAGATTCTATCCGGCAACATCTTCATATGGAACAACATAAGCCTCAGCCAGCTAAAGGGGTTAACCTTTCAGGTTCACAGCGGATTTGCACAATTCATGGCTGAAAGATATGTTTCCCCAGAGAAACCATATGTGATTGACGCACTCGATATTGCAAACTGCCAGATTGCAGTAAACAGCATTCAAGGTAATGTGACAGTGATCGTCAGAAACATAACGCTTCCAGAGGATGTAAATCCGCCTCCGGAGACCTATAAGGTTTTGGGGAGCTACGTGCAGATAACATCCACAGGGGGAGAAATTAACGGCAACTTCACGATAAAAATGTATTATGAACCGGAGGAACTTATTAGGCTTGGCGTTAGCGAAGATAGTCTCAAAATATACTTCTGGGATACAAGCGCAGGTGAGTGGACGCCTGTGGAAACCAACCTAAACTCTGAAGAACATTATGTGTGGGCTAATGTTAATCACTTAAGCATATGGGCTGTTATGGGAGAGATTGCTGCTAAGCCAATATGGGCTGAAACATGGTTCATAGCGGTGGTGGCAGGCATAATATTGCTGGTAATCGCCGTAGTAGCAATTTTAGCCACAAGACGAAAGGTTTCTTACTGAGCTCTAGCCTTTACGCGCTGAAATGCCGTAGAAGAGAAACAAGAAGGCTGCTGTGAGCTCTTAAACCGCATTATAATTTTTGGATAAAAAATTGAGAGATAATTAGCGTTTTAGATAGTTTACGCTCCTTTTAATGAAGAATCTTGGTGTACCTCTGGGAATAGCGTAGTGTTTTTCAGCTTTATTCTTTTGCAGGTTGGCGGCTGCGTTTCCTCCCCCTCTTAGGTTGAGTTTCGCTTTTCGGCTCCTCGGTTTCCTCCGCCGGCTTCTCCGCTTCCTCCGAAAGCTCCTTCTCTATTTCCTCTATGGGTTTTGGAGGCGGCGTTGTTGCTAAGGTATATCCTATCCAAGCTACTATGGCCAGTATGGCAGCTACGGCTATGAATCCTGTTATCTGAAGTATAAGAATAGCCCATTGGGATAGGAAAACCAGCCAACCGTAGATGATTATTCCCAGGACGCCCACCAATAGGAGCAGTACGCCTATAGCTTGATCCTTACTCAATATTGCATCCTCCAGTCATTTAAATAACTCATTTTGAGCTTTCTAAATTTAATACTTTCCTTTTTGGAGGAAGCAAGTGGAGAAAAAATCGGGGTAGAGATATGGCATTTTTCAGATTAATCGCCTTTTCTTTTTTGGAAGAGTCTCCTTGATGAAGAGGAAGCCAAAACTGGAAACTAGCCGTAGGAAGGATGAGAAAATCAGGCTTAGGAAAAGAGCCCGCTCCGCTCCGACTATGGTGGAGAGATAACTAGCGGAGGCTCCTCCAGCTAATGAGCCGAGGAACGCTGCTATACCTATGATCATGCTTGCTGAAGTCGCATAGTTCGCTCTGAGCCCTGGAGAGGCTGAATCC
>CAZGXE010000056.1:0-7739 GCA_964529605.1 uncultured Candidatus Bathyarchaeia archaeon
AAAGACAGGGTATATACATCAACACATCAAACAAGAGCAAATCCAACAAAACCCCCGCACAACCCTACAAACATAAATATACCCACTTTTGACATTAACCCCCCTCTAAACAGCTCAAGCATACAAAACACCACCGATAACAACTCTAGGAGTCCAAGACCCTCTCTAACCACTAGAAACTTAGCCAACAAAAGATCTTCCTCCTTGATCAAAGTCTTGAGATGATTGACAGCTCCCATGCAGAATTCTCGGAAACCTGCTCTACTTAAGTTTAAACGCACAATCTCTTACGATGAGATTCTGGAAGTCAAGATTATCTCTCACCAAATCTTCAATTGTTCTCGCCAATTCGAAAAACTGCTCTCTAGTAAGTTTTGCTCTTTTGGTATGAACAATCGTTTTAGCAGTCTTCTTGAAAAAGGGGATATCTCTATAAGCTCTTTGAAAAAGCTTGACCGCAGCAACTATAGGACCAATATCAGCTTTTTGTTCATCTACCCACTCTTCACAATCTTCCTCCCAAAATTGGTAATGTAGAAGCTTTTCGTCAACTTCATCTTTAACCCGATATAGTTTAGCGTTTCCCCACATATGTGGGCTAAATACAAGACGGACTTTAGAAGATGATCTAGTAAGCAGAAGATGTAAGGTAATCTTGTTCAATTTCGATCTTGACACGGTTAATCAGCTCTTTCGTATCAATAAAATATTATCTTTTTATTCTTTAAAGTTTAAAATATTATGGAATTATGAGTAGAGAGAAACGATAGAAATTTAATCATTCAGGTTAGAGGAAGCATAAATGGGTTCCCCATCTAAAATTGAAGCGTTTCAACAGATAATAGCTGAGATAAACAAGTGCAGAAAGTGCAATTTGTGGAGAATGCGTAGAAAACCGGTTCCAGGCGAGGGTGACATAAATGCGTCAATAGTTTTCATCGGTGAGGCGCCGGGATACTGGGAGGATGTTAAAGGCAGACCTTTTGTTGGAGCCGCCGGAAAGCTTCTTAACGAAGCCTTTGAGAAAGCTGGAATTCAGAGAAGCAAAGTTTACATAACTAATGTTGTAAAATGTAGGCCGCCTGGAAACAGGGATCCGCTTCCAGAAGAGATTGAGGCATGTCATACCTACCTTGATAGGCAGTTGAATATAATAAGGCCGAAAATAATAGTCACACTGGGCCGTCACTCAACAGCGTACATGTTTTCAAGGGCGGGTATGGAATTTAAAGCCATAAGTAGGGTTCAAGGGAAAGTTTATGAGGTAGACTTCTGGGGAACGAAAACCTATATAGTTGCCTCCTACCATCCAGCCGCGGCTCTATATAACATAAAATTAAAAGAAAAAATTGAGAAAACAATGGAAATTATTAAACTATGTTCTGAGCGGTGAAGTCAGCGAAATTAGATGCCTATTTTCTGAGAGAGAATTGGAGATGGCGAGCTTAGCCTTTTTCAGTATAAAAATTCTTGAAAAATCCCGGAGGGGAAGATTTTAATTGGGATTATTGAAGATTCTTCAGCCATGTGGAAAATATCTTAGAGAACCCATGCTTAGCGCCTGAGAAGCTGATTGCTTTTAGAGCTAGAGTTTAATATTTAAGAAACGAAAGTATCGACGGGTATTTGATAGAAGAAGACAGCCAAGTAATATCAAATTGAGTAGTAGAGCCATAACATATACTATTAGCATTAACGCTCCCTCTAATGCATTCACTAAAATAAAAATTAATAGATTAGTGGTCACTATTGTTCCTAATGTGGATGAGATAAAAGCAAGGAGCCATCCCCATCTTTTGCCAACATATAGCCCATAGCTTACAATTATCGAAGCGGAGGCTCTCAATAAAAGATCAAATAAAATGAAGGGGAAAAGCCGAATAAATCCGTTAAATGGGCGTCCATAAATTGCGAAGATGAAGGAAAACGCTAAGAGTAAAACTCCTAGAACCGCGTAAATAATTGTAGCTACATAAACCGTTATAGGTTTCTTCATATTATTGGAAAGGAAGCCGATTTGTTCAAGTCTTCTATCCCATTCTTCAACCATATATGCGCATGCCATGGCTGCAAATTCAATAAATAAAAGGGAGATTACGCCTTGACCTAGAGCGGAATTTACAGCTATAAGCGGATTCCACTCCTCAAGCAACTCTAAACTAATAGTTAAGCCGGCGGACATCAAGTAGCCTACCCAGAATCCGATAACATTCCCAATAATTGCCGAAACAACGGTGCTCCCAACATGGTTGATAACGTTTCGACCACAAATATAAAAGAAAACAGCAAAGAGGATGACTACTTGAATATACCATACTTCGTTAAGATAGAAAGCTATTGCCCCAACTTCACCCATGCTATATCCGTAAAAATTGTGTAAAAGTAGAGGGGCGAATTGATCTAACGGTTTCTTGAAGCCCCAAACAAAAGAAAATATTGCCGCTAAAATAAGAGTCCGAAACTCTACAAGATTGAAATTTGTTTCAGTCTTCAAAGTAAAGGAAAACCTCCATCATACAAATAGCAGTTATATGAGAAATTAAATTTTTTTGAAATACCAATAAAGGTGGGATGAATTTTTAATTTTTAGGAACTTCTGTTTAGTGGGTATTTGCTGTATTTCCTTGCTTAGTCAACCATCGCCTAGACATCATCAACCTTACAGTTAGCATGAATTGAGTTGCTTGAGGCTAAAATGAAGCCTCCACCCGCTGCGACTATGCATCTTCTGACATATCTCCTAACATCCTCTTCAGATCCAAAGGGCAGAGCATACATGCAGCCGACGTTACCTAAAAATATATTATTTCGCCGTATCTCTCTTTAGCGTCCCTCAAGTCCATGAAGCCGGGCTCAATCAGATGGACGCCGCATATTCAAGCTTCAATCACATCCCACAGAATCGGATAAATATTTCGTCATTCGTTAAGCTCACTTATATAAGTTAAAGGAATCATTTTTCTGTCTAAATTTTTTTAGCAAAGCCTCCTAGAGATGTAGGTTTAACTCTCCTCTTGGAGTGGAGTGTGAGTCCACGCTAAGATAATCTTTTCCTGTCTAGTATTGCAAGGTTTGTTAGTCGAAGGCATGCCAATTTTATATACCTAATTTTCTTCTGGCATCTGATATTAGATCTGTAAGTATGCTGTAGACTTTTACTGAATCTTCCATTTTTAGCACTATGATGGTTTCAGTGTAGCAGCTTATTGTCTCCTCTATGTTTATCTGCCGCCTTGATATGGCATTATAAAAGGTTATGATGCATCCTGGTGTATCCACTATTTCTCGTGGGCTCTGAACTATTACAGCTGCCAGATTATGCTTCTCATCCAGTATTTCAGTATCTTCAAATTTTGTTTGAACCTGACTGAAGATCCTTTGATCTGTTATCAGCGTTAATGTTGTTGCTCCCTCCAGAACTTGAAAGAACGCTTCCGGATACTCGGCTGATATCAGCCTAGCCCTCTCAAGATTTCTCCTAGTCTTCTCAAGAGAAATTTTCGCTAAGTTAGTTCTGATAGTTATGACGCTTTCAGCCACTATTCTCAACTGCTCTTTTGATGGCTTATATCTTGTTCTCGAACGCTTAACTGAGGTTATCATGCCCTCGAGGGTTACTTTCCTCCCGAGAAGTTCTTCCGCTTTAGGTTTTAGTAAACGGGCTACAGCGCTGAAGTTCGCGTATCCTCTTTCTATAGCATCCTGAACTGGAGGGTCGTTCTCTATAAGATATTGGACGGTTTTAGCTAGGGAGAGTTCGACCAATTTCGGTCACTTCTAAAAGTTTTAAGCCATGATTTTAATCAAAAAGCATATATTTAATTCTTCTCCTTTTTCTCCGACTGAACATTTCAGGAGCGTTGATGGATTTGGGCAGAAAGGTGGTTCTAGCTTACTCAGGCGGTTTAGATACGTCTGTGCTTATAAAGTGGCTTCAGCAAAAGTACGATGCGGATGTTATAACGGTTACTTTAGATGTTGGTCAGAAAGAGGATTTAGGGGCTATTGAGGAGAAGGCCCTTAAACTCGGCGTTTTGAAGCATTACTCAATTGATGTAAAAGAGGATTTTGTTAAAAACTATGTTTTCCCAGCGATTAAAGCGAACGCCCTCTATGAGGGGAAATATCCCGTGAGCACAGCTCTCTCTAGGCCGCTTATAGCCTCAAAGCTAGTTGAAGTCGCTGAGAAGGAGAGGGCTGAAGCCGTTGCGCATGGATGCACTGGTAAGGGTAATGATCAAGTCCGCATTGAAGTTTCAGTTAAGGCTCTGAATCCAAACCTTAAGGTTATAGCGCCCGTCAGAGAGTGGAGCATGACTAGGGACGCTGAGATAGAGTTCGCGAAGAAGCATGGCATACCTATCCCGGTTGATGAGGGCAAACCGTACAGTATAGATCAAAACCTCTGGGGCAGATCAATAGAGTGCGGAGTAATTGAGCATCCGGATGAGGAGCCCCCTGAGGATGCCTTTGAGTGGACGTTTCCGCCGGATAAAACCCCAGATGAACCTGAGTATTTGAGCATAGAGTTCGAGAATGGTGTTCCAAAAGCATTAAATGGGAGGGAGATGAATTCGGTTGAGCTAATCGAGAACCTTAACATTACCGCCGGAAAGCATGGTGTAGGACGCATAGACCATATGGAAGACCGCTTGGTTGGAATAAAATCCCGTGAAGTCTATGAGTGTCCGGCCGCCACAGTTCTCATAGAGGCTCATAAGGATCTTGAAAAGCTCGTTTTAACTAGACATGAGATCTTATTTAAGCAGCATGTTGATGCCCAATGGGCGTTTCTCGCCTACGCTGGTTTATGGATGGACCCCCTAAGAGAGGGTTTGGATGCATTCATCAACAAGACTCAGGAGAGGGTTACCGGCAAGGTTAGGGTTAAACTCTATAAGGGTAGCGTAAGGGTTGTAGGCCGCACATCACCATACTCGCTTTATGATGTTCATTTAGCCACATATAACATTGATACAACCTTTGATCAAAAGGCTTCCGCAGGGTTCATCGAGATTTGGGGTTTACCAACGAGGGTTGCTAAAGCCCTCAAAAAAGTGAAGAGCTGAGCAGAAATGTCTGATCTCCTACGGGGAGGCAGAATATCGGCTTCCAGAAAAGATGTTATTGAATTCACCTCATCCATGAAAAGCGATGAAAAGCTGCTTAGGTACGTTGTAAACATTAATAGGGCACATATAGTGATGCTTGTTGAGAACGGGATAATCCGGGAGAGTGATGGTTCAAGGATTCTCACGGCGTTATCAGGCTTAGAGGATAGGCTGACCCCTAAACCAAATGTTGAAGATGTTCATATGCTTGTTGAGGGGGAAGTCATAAAAAGTGTAGGCTTGGACATTGGCGGAAACCTCAATTTAGCCAAAAGTCGAAACGATCAAGTTGCAGCGGCAATAAGGATGGCTCTGCGGGAGGACATGCTCAACCTAATGGAGGAAACAATCGATCTTCAGGATGCTCTAATACAATTAGCTGAAAAAAACATTGAGATAATAATTCCCGGCTACACCCATCTTCAGCCAGCTCAGCCTACAACGTTCGCCCACTACTTACTTGCACAATCTGATGCGTTAGAGCGAAGTTTAAAGAGACTTATGGAATCTTACGAACGTGTTAATTCATCTCCAATGGGCGCTGGAGCGATTGCGACAACCAGTTTTCCAATCAGCCGAGAGAGAGTTGCTGAGCTATTGGGTTTCGATGGGCTCGTTGAAAACTCAATTGACGCGGTTAGCTCAAGAGACTTTCTGCTGGAGACTTTAGCGGCCTTATCCATTATGGCTGTTGATGTAAGCCGCTTCGTTACAGACCTGATTACATGGACTTCAATGGAGTTCTCTCTCCTAGAACTTCCAGATGAGTTTGCATCAACAAGTAGTATAATGCCTCAGAAGAAGAATCCAGATGTCCTCGAGGTTATAAGGGCTAGAATGAGCATTATCTTAGGCAACTTTGTGGCTGCCTCAACAATATTGAAGGGATTACCTTCAACCTACAATCTAGATTTTCAGGAGGCAACCCCTAGGCTTTGGGAGGCAACCGAAATGATGAATGAAAGCATACAGATGCTCTCTAAGATTGTTCGAAACCTAAAAGTTAAAGAAGACGCTGTGAAAAAGCCGTTTCTCAGCTTTCTAACGGCAACTGAACTCGCAAACATGCTTGTTAGAGAATACGGGCTTCCTTTCAGAACAGCCCATAAGATTGTTGGGGCGTTAGTTAAGACCCTAATAGAAGAGGGGAAAACCCTTCTTGACGTTACACCGCAGCTTTTGGAAAATGCGTCAGCCGCCTTCCTAAATTCATCTTTATCTGTTAAGGCGGAGGATATTCGTAGGGCAGTTAGCTTAGAAAATTTCGTTAACTCTCACCGTGTTAGAGGGGGACCATCAGAGGAGGAGGTTAAGAGGATGATATCGGCGAGAAAGAGCGCGATCAGCCAGCATAAGGATGAAATAGTCTCTAGAAGAAGACGAATTGAGAATTCAGTCAACATGCTAAAATCCACCATCGAGTTTTACGTCTCTAAGAGTTTTCATTCAGCCGCCAAAAACAACCATAAAGTTTAAATTCTTGTTTAACTTTTGCTTGAGGAAGGGTTCATTGGGAAGAAAGAAAAACCCCGGAAAAGCCGGTAAGGCTATCCTAGTTCTTGAGGACGGATCATTTTTCATCGGTGAGGGTTTTGGTGCCGTTAAAAAGGTTTCCGGTGAGGTTGTTTTCTCAACGGGCATGGTCGGTTACCCGGAATCTCTAACAGATCCATCCTATTATGGGCAGATTTTAACCTTAACCTATCCGCTGATTGGAAATTACGGTGTCCCAGCCTATGATGCTGATAGGTTCGGTGTTCCATTAAGCTTTGAGTCCATAGGGATTAAGGTGACTGGGCTGGTTATTCAGGAGTTATGTCTCAAGCCGCATCACTGGACTTCCAGGAGGACACTTGACCAGTGGCTTAGAAGCGAGGGGGTTCCCGGAATATACGGCGTAGACACTAGACGGCTAACTAAGAGGCTTAGGGAGAAAGGTGTTATGCTCGGCATACTCGAGGTCTGCAGGGAGGGAGAAGAGCCAAATGTGGACAGACTGATCGGAGAAGTTAAAAAAGTTCCAGATCCAAACCTACGGGATCTAGTGGGTGAGGTGACAATTAAGGAACCCGTTCACTACGATTGCGGTGGAAAAAAGAAAATAGCTCTAATAGACTGTGGCACAAAAGCCGGTATAATAAGAAATCTTCTAAAGCGTCACGCTGATGTTATACGGCTTCCATATGATTTCTCAGCTGAGGAGATTCTCGAGTATAGGCCGGACGGCGTTCTAATAAGCAACGGTCCAGGCGACCCGAAGAGATGCGGAAAAACCATAGAGACCGTTAGGGTTCTCGCCGAGGAAAATGTGCCAATGATGGGCATATGCCTTGGAACCCAGATTCTCTCCTTAGCTATGGGAGGCGATACATATAAGCTGAAGTATGGGCATAGATCACAGAATCAGCCAGCCTACGATCTTGAAACCGGGCGCTGCTACATAACAATTCAGAATCATGGTTATGCCGTTAAGGCTGAATCCCTGGGAAAAACGGATCTGAAATGCTGGTTCATAAATGCGAATGATAAGACCGTTGAGGGCGTAAAGTTTAGGAATGGGTCCTCATTTGCGGTTCAATGGCATCCAGAAGCCTCTCCGGGACCCTATGACACAGAGTTTCTGTTCGA
>CAZGXE010000057.1:0-7679 GCA_964529605.1 uncultured Candidatus Bathyarchaeia archaeon
ATAAAAGTCGGAAAACTAAGCGTGGAGTTGGAACTTTGGGCGCATGGGGATTAAAAAGAGTTCTGTATACGGTTCCAAGAGCCGGGCAGATGGGCTACCATCAGAGAACAGAATTCAATAAACGTATAATAAAAATCGGCAAAGAGGGTAGAGAGGTTACTCCTGAAGGCGGTTTCTTACGCTATGGTCTAATTAGGGGCCCATATGTATTATTGAGCGGAAGCGTTCCGGGGCCAGCTAAGAGGTTGATAAGATTAAGATATCCAGCTCGTCCTCCTAAGAAATTGAGTGAAAACCCGCCGCAGATCACGTTTATATCTCTTAAGTCTCCGCAGGGTGTTTAAGAGTGGGGGATAGATGAATGGCAAAATTTTACGCTAGAGTTTTTAATCTTGAAGGAAAGCCGATTGGAAGAATTCGTTTACCAGATGTTTTTAGGACACCGCTTAGACCAGATGTTATAAAAAGGGCTGTTGTAGCTATACAGTCTCATCGTCTACAACCCAAGGGAAGAGACCCCTATGCTGGGAAGAGAACAACAGCAGAATCTTGGGGTGTTGGACGTGGAATCTCAAGAGTCCCACGTTTAAGAGATAGCAGTAGAGCCGCGTTCGCTCCCGGAACCGTCGGCGGACGTTTAGCTCATCCCCCAGTGGTTAAGAAGAAAATCTATAAGAAAATCCCCAAGAAAGAGAAACGATTAGCTCTCTTTTCAGCGATAGCGGCCACTGCCTCAAAAGAAGTCGTAGAATCTAGAGGTCATATTATTGATAATGTTCCTAGCATACCTCTGATAGTGACGGATGATTTAGAGAGCGTGAAGAGGGCGAAAGAGCTTAGAAGCATACTGATAAATCTGGGCGTTTGGTCTGACATTGAGAGAGTAAAGGAGAGCGTTAAAGTTCGAAGCGGCAAGGGGAAGATGCGTGGGAGAAGAATCAAAATGGCTGTTGGACCGTTAATAGTGGTCTCCTCTAGAAATGATGGCATATCTAAAGCTGCCAGAAACTTTCCTGGGGTAGATGTTGTAAATGTCAAAGATTTAAACCCTGAGCTACTTGCTCCCGGGACTCATCCCGGCAGATTAACTATCTGGACAAACTCAAGCATCGAGGAGCTTAAAAAGCTAAGTTAAGTTTAGGAGGAGAAGTTGAAGTGAATCCCTATGAAGTTATTAGTTATCCTCTGATAACAGAGGTTACAAGCCGCATGATTGAGAAGGAAAACAAGATAGTTTTCATTGTGAATTTTAAATCGACCAAGAAAGATATAAAAAGGGCCATTGAGGAATTGTATCAGGTCAAAGTTGAGAAGGTTAACGTTTTAATAACTAGAGAAGGCACTAAGAAGGCATTTGTGAAACTAACCCCAGAATATAGCGCGACGGATCTGGCGGTTAAATTGGGCATACTTTAGCTATGAAACAAATAGGTGAGTTAGTGAGATGGGAAAAAGAATTCTTGTTCAGAGAAGGGGAAGAGGCTCCCCAGTCTTCAGGGCCTCGACACACAAGCGTGTGGCACCAGCAAAGTATCCCAATCTATCAAAAGGAATTATGAATAAGGTTCTAAGAGGACAAGTTCTCGGATTGATTCATGATCCTGGGAGAGGAGCACCACTAGCATATGTAGAGCTTGAGACCGGGGAAAGATATTATACCCTAGCCACAGAGGGATTTCATGAAGGGCAGATAATCGAGGTTGGCGGGAAAGCCTCAGTACGCGTCGGCAACGTCATCCCAGTAGGTTTAATTCCTGAAGGAACAACAATATGCAACATAGAATTATTGCCTGGTGACGGCGGTAAGCTTGCGCGGTCTTCAGGGGCGTACGCAACAGTTGTATCCCACACTCCTGATGGAACAATGATATCTCTGCCCTCTGGTAAGACCCGTTACGTGAATGACTTATGCTTAGCAACGATCGGCGTCATAGCAGCCGCCGGACGCACAGAGAAGCCTTTCGTGAAGGCCGGCGCAAAATTCCATTGGATGAAAGCGAAGGGACATAAGTATCCGAGAGTGCGTGGCAGAGCAATGATAGCGGCTGCGCATCCCTTCGGAAGCGGTAGAAGAGGAGCAAGAAAAGTCACAACGGTCTCACGTAATGCTCCGCCCGGAAGAAAGGTAGGATTGATAGCAGCAAAAAGAACCGGTAGAAAAAAGAGGAAGTAGCCGACGAAATATCCCTCTTTTCCTAAAAAACCAAAAATTACACCGCCTCCAAAGAACTGTAAATCCGTTGTATAATTCCACTTTTTCGGATTAACAGATGGAATAAGCACCAAAGAATATGTAATCTTCCTTTCTATAAAATTCTGTGGGGAAAAAGGTGTGGCAGATGCAGCAGCATTTTTCATCTAATTTTAAAGCTTAAAGGCCACTAAAGTGAAATCTTGATCGAGTTCCTTCACCCTTTTGAAGCCGTTTTTTAGATAAAAATCTAAAGGCCCAGAGGGGTTATTTGCTGAACCTTTTCTGGCAAACGTTTCAATTCTACTGAACCCTCGAACCCTTAAATCAGATACTACATTGTTAAGAAGCCTTGACCCCATTCCTATTCTGCGATATTCAGCCTTACAAATGAAAAGGCATGAGAGAAAAATAACCTCATCCCCAGCTTTATAATCGCCATAGCTTTTGGTCTGAGGAAACATACAATATGGCCCAAACTGAGCATAAGCAACCGGAATAAAGTCTACATATAGAATTTTCCCGCAAACACCGAAACTATTCAATGCCTTAAGGAACCAATTTTTCTTATAGATGAAAGCTTCCGTATGATTCACTTTACTGAAAAGCTGCGGGAATTCCCAATATATACAACTTCTACATGGAGGGGGAATATCTTCCAAATTTCGCTTCGAAATGTCAGAAATTTTTACTCTCATAAAATCCTCAAATCATAGAATAGAAGCGTCTTCATTTAAATTTTCTTCTGATTCATTCTTAAGTATTCGCTCAGAAACGACGGGAATTCACAGTTAAAGTTAAAGAAGTGAAGAAGATGAATAATAAAATTTTTTAGTCTGCTCCACTTTTTAAGAGAAGTTGATCGGATATGAGTAAAACTATTTCCGAAAAGATATTCAGCCGGGCATCAGGGGAAGATGCTTATGCTGGGGACATAGTTATCGCGAGTATCGACGCGGCAATGGTTCATGATGGGACGGCTCTCTTAGCAATTGAAGCATTTAGGGAAATGGGCGGCCGGAGGCTTTGGGATCCCTCGAAAGTTGTCTTGGTTATAGATCATGTTGCGCCAAGCGCTAATGAGAATTTCTCAAACGTTCATAATGTTATGCGTGAATTTGCCCGTAAGTACGGCGCCCACCTATATGATGTTGGTTCAGGGATATGTCATCAGCTCATGGTTGAATCTGGACTTATTTATCCTGGAGCATTAGTCGTTGGCGCAGACTCCCACACATGCACATACGGCGCTCTAGGGGCATTCGCAACAGGCATAGGCTCAACAGAAATGGCAGCCGTGTTCATGTCCGGTAAGCTATGGTTCAGAGTCCCAGAGTCAATCAGAGTGAAAATAGATGGTTCGCTACCACCAATGGTTCTGCCAAAAGACGTTATATTGAAAATTATTGGAATCCTCAGGGCTGATGGAGCAACCTATAAAGCTGTGGAATTCTCTGGATCAACCGTTAAATCAATGAGCGTTAATGAGCGGCTGACCCTCTGCAATATGACGGTTGAAATGGGAGCTAAAACAGGCATAATAGAACCAGACGGAAAAACAATAGATTACCTTCGCAGTTTAGGAATTAAGGAATATATGAATCTAAAAAGTGATGAAGACGCTAAATACGCTGATAGGATAAGCCTCAACATCTCAGATCTGGAGCCTCAAGTTGCATGTCCCCATTTGGTTGATAATGTTAGGCCGGTTAGGGAGGTTGAGGGAGTGAAGGTTAATCAAGTTTTTCTCGGATCGTGCACAAACGGACGTTTAGAGGATCTGAGGATTGCAGCTAAAATACTGAAGGGAAAGAAGGTTAAGGAAGGCGTTCGGATGATAGTTATTCCAGCGTCAAGAAGCATATACTTACAGGCGTTAAAGGAGGGGGTCGTCGAAGTTTTTATTAGGGCTGGCTGCATTGTTTGCAATCCAGGATGCGGACCGTGTGCGGGCGCCCATCAGGGCATACTTGCCCCCGGCGAGGTTTGCCTATCAACGTCTAACAGGAACTTTAAGGGAAGAATGGGAAGCGCTGACGCCAAAATATTCCTAGCCTCACCAGCGACAGCTGCCGTAACAGCGCTGGAGGGAGAAATAACCGATCCAAGAAGATTACTACGCAGATAGGGGAGGGGAGTAAATAATATGAAGATTAAGGGTAAAGTTTGGAAGTTCGGCGATGACGTAAACACAGACTTGATTATTGCAGGAAAGTATAAGCTAAGCATAACCGATATTGATGAACTATCGAAGCATACTATGGAGGCGCTTATACCAGATTTTGCGAAAAGAGTTGAGAAAGGAGATATAATAGTTGCTGGAAAGAATTTCGGCTGCGGCTCAAGCCGTGAGCAAGCACCACTAGTTTTAAAGCGTATAGGTATAGGCGCAGTTATAGCGAAATCATTCGCAAGAATCTTCTATAGGAACGCAATAAACATTGGTTTACCAGCCATCGAATGCAAGGATGCTGACAAAATAATGAACGGGAACCTACTGGAGATCAATCTCTCTGAAGGAAGAATAGAAAATCTAACGAAAAATGAGGGATACGAATTTAGGCCTATACCATCAGCCCTACTTGACATTCTCGTCAGTGGAGGCTTAGTGAACTATGTGAAGAAACACAGCAACCTACCTTGGTGAAAAAACCAGTTATTTACGATCCTTCTTCACTACAAATTTTTCTCCATACACTTCAAGTGACACGATATCTTCCAGCTTCTTTCTCGGCCTAATGAGATGAAGAAGCCTAGCCGTTAAATCCATCTTCTCCTTTGGGTAGCCTAGGGCCATCAAGGCAACTATCTCAAATCTCTTCGGGATTCTCAAAAGTTCACGTATCTCAGCTTGGTTAAAATCTCCAATCCAGCAAGTTCCTAATCCAAGAGCTGTAGCCGCTAAAACCAAGTGTTCAAGCGCTATAGCCGTATCTACAGTATACCATTTAGGTGAGATCTTTCTGTCTCCGCATGCAACAATCACTACCGGTGACTCAGCTAGAAAACGTCCAAATTTACAGCCCCTCGCAATTTTACTTCTCTTCTTTAAGTCTCTAACTACTATAAAGTGCCAAGGTTGCAGGTTCATAGCTGAGGGCGCAAGCCTAGCTGCGTCCAGAATCTTCACTAATACTTCATCCGGAATTGATCTCGGCTCATATGATCTCACAGATCTTCTCGATTTTACTATTTCAAAGAAATCCATAGCGGCTTACACTCTTAATTTTATGCCATTATTTCTTTGGCTGATATAATTCTTCATCCGGTCTCGGCAGTCTCTCTTCAACTGACGGTAGAGGCGGCCCGCCTTTCTTAGGTTCTGACAGATAATAGTATGCTGTGCTTGAGATATCTAAGCTTAGATTGTTTGCATGACCATGCTCAATTGTCACTTTTATACTCTTATGAAACCTTATTGGATCCTCAATATAGTAGCGGTAAACAGTCTGCTTACCTCTCCAAGGCCAGCTTTCGGTTCCACTATATAAGATCACCCCGTGATAGGGAGCATTATACTCTTGTCGTGGACAATAGGCGCAATTGAACCAATCCTCAGTTCCAGTTCCATGAACTGAAGGAGGCCATTTTTCTCCATCAATAAAAACCATGTCATCTCCTTCACCATACCAGTCATTTGGGTTTCTATGGAAACAGTCTATATCTAGATGTGCACCGCAATAGATGCCGTTCCCTTCAGCCTCAAGAATCACATAATTATCCTTTCCATCAGTGTTATACCACCGTGAATCATTTCTTATTGCTTGCGGGCTTAACCTCTCTCTGTATCCCCAGCCATCGGTATCCTTCTCACGCCGCCACTGTACATGAAAATAGGCTAAATCCTCAATGGGCTTAACGGAACCGTAGAGTTCATAGTCGATGTAGAAGTAGTGCCAATACTCTTCTTCACCCTCATTCTCAACCTCTATAATAGCCCTATTCTTAAATGGCATAGGCCACCATGAATTGAAACCTTTCCCATCTTGAGGGCTCATTTGAAGTGGAAGGGAGACAAAGTTTTTCCGCATGCCATGACCCATACCGAAAAAGTCTCCTATTGGACATTCAACACTCGGCTCCTGAGAGCCATCCCAATAGAACCTCAAAACTATTCTGCGCAGATAATCTTCCTGCGGAATCAGAAGAGCCATCCAGATATGCTTTATACAGGCTGCCCCCTCAATATCCGCTATTATCTTTTTCTCGCCACCTTTAATCAGCCAGAAGTCACGATTTCCACCAGACTTATCGTAACTTGAGATCCTCCGGCTAACATACTCTCTTAAATAGGGAAGAGAAGCCAAACTTGAATATCCAATCAATTCGCATCCTCTCCTAAACGTTAATTTTATCACAAATAGTTGATTATAAGCTTAATTGATAATGAGATTTAAGATATCTCAATTATCTAAATAGAAATCTAGATGATGAGATTATGCTTCACTGTCCAAATTGCGGAGCCGAAGTCTCCGAAACCCATAATTTCTGCTGGAAATGTGGGGCCTCCTTGAAAGAACCCAAGACTCCCGAAGCTGCCGTAAGAGCGGTTCTAATTGCGCGTATCGAAGGAATAAAGCATAAGGATATTGAAGTCGTCAGAAAGACCATTGAGGATGAACATTATACTAAGTTTGATGATTGGCCGCCGTTTGAGAGACAGGGAATCGAAGCCCTAAAAAGGGAAGAGCAGGCCTTACATGTGTTAAAAAGATACGATTATGAGACAAGCGATTGGAGAATAGATATTTTTGATGATGCAGCCGTAGCCTCATTTACAATAAAATATGAAGGGCAAATAAGGAAGAGGAGATTCTATATAAAGTCACGTGTATCCGCCTTCCTCATTAAGAGAGGAGACAAGTGGAAAATCGTGCATGAGCATTGGTCCCGCTTTCCAGAAACTTTATAATCAGGGCCATTAAACGGCTATATCCCGTCCGCCTAAGCCGCCGTGTATCACCGGTATTATCGTTATTTCATCTCCCTCTTTAATTTCCGCTTCCAATCCACCTAGAACGCTTATTTCTTTACCATTAATGAGTATGATTGTGTTTGGACGGGGATCCTTAAGCTCAGAATCTAATAGAACATTCTTCAATGTCTCAGATTCTAAGGTTATTTTTGAGATAAGATCCTTAAGCCTCGACCCCTCACTCAGCTCTATTGAAAGCTCGCTCTTTCCATAGGCTTTTTTCAGTAACCCAAGCAGTCTTACTTTAACATTCATTTCCAGGATTCACCCCTTTTAGTTTTAGCAGTTAGATAATGCTTTATATAAAGAGTTTCAGAAGCATATTTTCCTTGACTATTTTTTCAATGCTCTCAGGGCTGTTTAATTTAAATAGATGGCTTTTGCAGTTGCAGTCTGATGAACCGAAGCCCTTTATTGGCAGGTTTGTTTCACCTATTTTCTTCGCTATATGGCATTCTTCCGATTTTGGCGCTACTTTATAAAAGACGTTGACGATTTTTACATGCTTATCTT
>CAZGXE010000058.1:0-7580 GCA_964529605.1 uncultured Candidatus Bathyarchaeia archaeon
TTTTCACATATAAGATTTTTTAATAAAAATGGCTCACTTTATTTAGGTGCGCTAGATGGTGTTACCTAGATGGCATTTACTGGGACATGCACATATAGATAGCGAATGGCTTTGGACCTTTAGGGAAACATTAGATGTTTGTAGGGAAACGTTTCGATCTGTGCTAAGGTCTATGGAGAAGTTTTCAGATTTCACCTTCTGTCAGAGTAGTGCATGCTATTATGAGGCTATAGAGAAGCTCTATCCGAATCTCTTTGAGGAGATTAGAAGGAGAGTTGAGGAGGGACGCTGGGAAGTAGTAGGCGGCTCCTGGGTTGAGTTTGACACTAATATGCCTTCAGGGGAGTCTCTAGCGAGACAATTTCTTTATGGACAAATGTATTTCAGGGAGAAGTTTGGGTTTTACGTTGAAGTCGCATGGTTACCAGACAGCTTCGGGTTTGCTTGGACATTACCTCAGATAATGGTGAAGTCAGGCGTAAAATACTTTTTAACCCAAAAGCTCCTCTGGAATGACACAGTGTATTATCCATTTAACGTATTCTTCTGGGAATCCCCTGATGGAAGCCGAGTACTATCATATCAAACCTTAGGAAGCTATAGCGAGGAAATTAAAAATGAAAATATTAAACGTTTCAGCAATCAATCTGAGAGGCTTAGGTTCCTTCATGGAATAGATGATTTGCTAATATTATATGGTGTGGGAGATCACGGCGGGGGGCCTAGAGAAAGCGATCTAAAAACAATATTGAGGTGGAAGCGGAGCTCTGATCTCCCAGCTGAGGTTAAAAATATTAAGGCCAGCGAATATTTTAGGGTTCTTGAAAAATATGTAGGTAAGGCTAAAATTCCCGTAGTTTCTAACGAACTTTACCTGCAATTTCACAGGGGTGTTTACACTACCCAATCAAGGTTTAAGTGGATTAACAGAAGATCAGAGGTTCTCATAGATTTAGCTGAGAGGTTCTCCCTCATAGCAAGCCTTCTGGACGGGAAATATCCGAAGAGAGAGCTTAGAGAATTTTGGAAAAAAGTACTTCTGCATCAGTTCCATGACACAATCTCCGGCTCAGGCGTAAAAGAAGTGTATGCAGACTGCGAGAGAGACTTTAAGGCTCTGGAGAATTTCGTTTCAAAAACCCTTGACTCATCCCTAAAGACCATAGCCTCCAGAGTGAACACACGGGGAGAGGGCAGGCCCATACTCGTATTTAATCCCTTATCTTGGGGAAGGAGGGGAGTTGTATGCATTAATTTAGGTGAGGGG
Source organism: uncultured Candidatus Bathyarchaeia archaeon (assembly GCA_964529605.1). Lineage (GTDB taxonomy): Archaea > Thermoproteota > Bathyarchaeia > Bathyarchaeales > DTEX01 > DTEX01. The sequence goes on from CAZGXE010000058.1 coordinate 1,268, forward strand.
GAGGGTCCTTATGAAGTTAGGGATTCTATGGGTAAAAGCGTTCCCTCCCAACTGTTAAAGAACGAGAATAAACTGATGTTTATCGCTGAAGTTCCGTCGATGGGATACTCGCTTTACAGGCTTAAAACCGTAGATTCGTGGAGGAATTATCAAACAGATCTCAAATTGTATGAAAAAGAAGAAAAAATAGTGTTAGAAAACTCCAAAATCAGGGCCTCCATAAGGAAGACTTCAGGGGTTATAGAGGAGATCTACGATAAGAATCTAGGGTTAAATTTCATAGGGAATGGAGGAGTGAGAATTCAAATATTTGAGGACTGCCCGTCCCCAGGTAGAAAAACCTTATTTTATGACTTCGATGCGTCGCATTTTCCAGCTTGGGAGGTATATATCTATAATCAGCCCGAAGGCGTGAAGTATGTTGAGCTCAAGGAGGCTGAGGAAGCCAGCGTTATGGAGGAGGGTCCTCTAAGGGCCACGGTGATGGTTAAGTATAGATTTAAGCAGAAGGGGAGGAGAGATTCCGTTTTCACAATTTATCTCAGGTTGTACTCTGGTATACCTGCCCTTTACATGGACTTTGAGGTGGATTGGCATGCAGCCGATAGGATGGCCAAGTTAGCTGTGCCACTCAGCTTCCACAGTGACTACACGACATGTGAGATACCCTATGGTTACATCAAACGGAGAAACCCGCTGTCTCCAGATGCAACCCTTTATGAAAGAGCTAAATATGAGGCCTCATGCCAAAAATGGGTGGATTACACCTCTGAGAATGGAGAATACGGCCTCTCCATACTCAACGATTCAAAATACGGCTATGATCAAGCGAACAATCTTGTGAAAATGTCCCTTCTAAGAAGCCCGCGATATCCTCCAAAGTTGGATGGAAGTTTGAGGTCGGATCTTTTTGTTCAAGAAAGGGAAAAAACGGATCAGGGCTTACACAGATTTAGCTTCGCATTATATCCACATGAAGGCTGCTGGAGAAAAGCGCAGACAGTTAGAAAAGCATACGAATTCAATTATCCCTTAATCGCTAAAATTGAGGATAAGCATGTAGGGGATATGCCGAGAGAATACTCCTTCCTCAAGGTTGAGCCTGAAAACGTTATAGTAACGGCTCTTAAAATGGCTGAGGAAGGAAAGGACGCGATACTAAGATTTTACGAGGCGCATGGAAGCGATTGCAAAGCTAGAGTCACTATTCCATGGGAGACAAAAGAAGTGTTGAAAACTGACATACTTGAAAGGAATAGATGCAAAATTGAAAACCTATCAGAAATACCTCTATCCCATCATGAAATTAAAACCCTAAGGCTTAGACTTTCTTAAATTTTTGACCACCCGAGGGAAGTGAAAATCCTTTGAAGACTTCGCATTCAGCTCGCTTACGTACTCACTTTTATCCAATGAAAATTATTAAATATTATTTCCAGCTTTGGAGGAATAGTTTTGGAGAGGGGAAGTGTGATGATTGGAGGGTTCGCTGGTAAGGTTCTCAGAGTTAACCTTTCTACTGGACTGATTACCGAAGAGAATCTAGATTTATCTCTTGCAAAAAGTTTAGTCGGTTCCTTAGGAGTTGCCTCAAAAATCATGCTTGAGGAGTTAGATCCAAATGTGGATCCATTCAGCCCTAAAAACAAACTGATTATGGCAACAGGCTCTCTAACAGGTTCAACCGCTCCAGCGGCAAATAAATCAATTGTGATTTCAAGATCTCCATTGACGGGCATATGGGGTGAAAGTGTTTTCTCGACGAACTGTGTGGTTGAGCTTAAGCGCGCTGGATACGATATGCTCATAATTGAAGGAAGGGCGGAGAAACCAGTTTATCTTTGGATTCATGATGATGAGGCGGAAAATATTTATACTTCTTTCGCTTCCATAGAAAGAGTAAATATGCTATAGGAGGAAGGAATTATGCCGCTTGTTAATGAGAAAGACCTGCTTTTACCAGCGCTAGAAGAGGGGAGAGCAGTAGGTGCTTTCAACGCCAACAACATGGAGATGGTTCAAGCATTTATATGGGCTGCCGAGGAGGCAAGCAAGGAGCTCGGTGAGCCTGTGGATTTAATAATTCAAGTAAGCCCAGGAGCGGCGAGATACGCCGGATGGTCGCTTGCTGCGGGGATGGTTAAGATAGCCGCCGCTGAAACCGATATCCGGGTTGCCCTAAATCTTGATCATGCAAAGAAGATTGATCAGGTGAAGAAGGCTCTTGACACCGGTTTCACAGCTGTCCTCTTTGACGGGTCACTATTGCCTCTAGAGGAAAATATACGTTTAACCCGTCAGGTTGTTGAGATGTGTCATGCTAAGGGGGTTCCTGTGGAAGCTGAGCTTGGAAGAATCCCGAAGATTGAAGATTACTTTTCACACGAGGAAATCGCCCGCTTAAGAAGTCTCCCTCCAGCTGAAGCTGTGAAAATCATCCGTGAGAGGGCTGGCAAATCCGTTGAGGAGCTTATGGCTAAGCCTGAGGACGTAGAATACTTCGTGAAGAAGACTGGATGCGACTTCCTTGCAGCCGCTTTCGGTTCAATCCATGGAATATGGGATGACATATGGCCTATAAGGCTTGACCGCTTAATAGCCATACAGGAGAGGAAGCGCATCCCCCTAGTTTCCCATGGTTCCTCAGGGATATTGATGACCCCAAAAGATGCGGAGGAGAAAGGAATAAGTCTGGGCAAGGGAGAGGGAACGCTTCTCGACGCCATCAGAACCGGCGGAGTTACAAAGGTTAATGTTGCCACAGCATTATCCATAGCTTTCATAAACGGATTCATAGAGGCCTATAAGGCTAACCCAAGTGAAAAAGACTTCCGTAAGTTCGGTAGGGTTGCGCGTGAGCGGGTGAAGGAGAAGGTTAAGCAGTATATTCGGCTTTTCGCCGGAAAAGTGTAGATTCATAAACATGGAAGAAACACATCAGCTTCATTTATCATTTTTAAGTTTTTGAGAAGCTATTAAATGTTTCTTCCTAATAATAGGGAAGCTAAGACTGCAACCGTCATTATAACCACTGTTTGTAAAAGCGTTATTTTCCAGTTTATCCTCGTTTTTCTAGAGCGGTAGTGCACTAGGAAGAGGCCTGTAACTCCTCCGATTATGGTGAATGGGAGGATTAGGTTAAGCGGGGTTGTAAGCAGGAGGTAGGTTAGTATAGGTGTCACGCCTGAAATGAAGGTTGTTAATCCGCACATTAACGCTGAGAGGATGTTCGCCCTACTCCTCTTTCCTCTTAGGAAGTTAAATATTTCCTTGGTTAACATGAGAGATTTTGCCCTTTCTTTCTTATCAGGTATATCGCTTAGGCTATAGGCTATTAGGTTCTGTAATGTGACTGTGTCCGCTATGTCCTCGGTGCTTCCGCCTAATAGGAAGCTTGAAAAGTTTGTTATGGCTACTGTGGCTAAGCTTAGAAGCGCGGCGATAAGAGTCATTCTCTCCGTTAATCCAGCTATTAGAGATGAGAGGATCACTACGAGGCCTGTAACTGATCCGTCGGCTACGCCAGCGACAACCTCGAAGATCGGTTCCTCACCTAAGAGTAGATTCCGCCATTCATCGCTTATTCTTGCACCCTTATTTGTCAGCTGAACATATTTGCCTTCATTATCTATTAAGCCCTCAGCTGCCATCTCCTTCAGAACATCCTCTAGATCGCTCATTTCAATATTTAGTCGTCCTTTACAAAGCCGTTCTATTCTTCGCTTTAGGCGATCTTTTGAGTATGCTTCTTCACCGAGCTCTATGAGGACAAAAATCCTTAAAACATCCGCTAGATCCTGTATTTCAAACGACAACTGCCACGTTTCACCTATCAAATTGCTAAAATAAAAATCCCTATTAATAAGCTTTATGCCTACCTTCGAATAAATGTGAAGGGCCATCACTGATTTAAGTGTAATTCACTCTTAACATTTAAAACTGGTTAAAAAGGGGCTTCGCTATTAAGGTTGTCAGTAAATCTTGTTTTGATGCGTTTATGCTTTAGTTACACTATTTTTACTAGCGTCTTAAGAACTCTTGCCGCAGGAATGGCAATTTCATTCCCTTGTTCCCATCGGGTATGTTCAAGCTCTGAGAAGGCAAGTCCAGCGTAGGTATCCCCAATCTTAAGATTTAAAATTACCTGTCTCCATTCTTTAGGTTCACCCCACTCCGGATAGAGGGAGTTGAAGGCAATGCAAAAATATGCTTTCCCATCTATTCTTTCCATTACTCCGTCAGCCTTGTACCAGCCTTGACAGGTTAAAGTGGCATATTCCGGGTCAAGCATCTCTGGAAAATCGCGGCTGAGATTAATTCCAACAAGAAGGAATCTGTAAAGACCATATGGATTGTCTCCTGGAGCAGAGTGCATATCAATGCCAGATGTTTCTTCGGTGCTCCTCAGCGTCAAGTCGAGCTCATACCGGCTTCCATCATGGACCCATTTTAAAATTAGGTGACCTGCAATACGGGCTGAGCCTTCTTTAAGTATATATCCATCAACGAAAGTATCTGGGAAGATTTCGTAATCGTAAACTTCAATCATCAAGCTTGTGCCCTCAAGATTTAGAATCCCATCTTCAAAGAAGAGCTTATACTCTGGTTCACCAAACCCTATGCCTGGACCGAGCCCAGCCATTCCCCAAGCTAATTCGCCAGGACCAATAGCATTCAAGTGGAAGACCAAACGATTCGCTGGTGGAGCATTCGCTGCTACCGAAAAACCTAACGCCAGCCAGAAAGTCAGGGCCAATGTAGAGGCGATTATCGCTTTCCTCTCATAAATTTTTATTTCTTTCCCATCCTACACCATATCATTTGTGGAAGACGCTTAAAAACTTATGGAAAACAGGGAGCCTTAAGTGAAAAGCTGAAGGGTTTTCATTCAAAAAATCTAATTCTACTCGCAGAATCTTCTGAAGCCTAAAAGATTGGTGCGGCCGCCGGGATTTGAACCCGGGTTAACGGCGCGGGGGGCCGGTGTCCTAGACCAGACTAGACCACGGCCGCATCTGATCCTACTTTTGAATTAAATTTTTGATGTTTATTTATGTTTTTCTTCCGTTTTTTGTGCTAATGAGAGAGTAAGGTTTTAAGTTTATGTAACTTCTTATTTTGAGATTGGAGAATGGAGGGTTAGTTTGGTGAGTGAATGGGAGAGGCTTATCCAAGATCTTGTGAGAAGTGGCATACTCAAATCAGCTAGGGTTATTAGAGCCATGAGGCTTGTTTCGAGGAGCTTATTTCTGCCCGAAAGCCAGAAGTCTTACGCTGCAGTCGACATGCCCCTGCCCATAGGGGAGGGCCAGACAGTTTCCGCACCACAGGGTTAACTCTAAAAAAGGGTTAGCCCGGTGAGACATGGTATCAATAATGAATGAGGCTCTAGAGCTAGAGGTTGGACATAAGGTTCTGGAGGTCGGCGCCGGCTCAGGATGGCATGCTTCAACAATAGCTGAGATAGTTGCGCCCGGAAACGTTCCGAAGGAGAGATGGGGGCATGTATATACTTTGGAGATAATTTCTAGACTGGCGGAGTTCGCTAGAAAGAATATTGCTAAAGCCGGCTATAGGGATAGGGTCACCGTCATTTGTGGAGATGGCTCTATGGGTTATCCAGCGGAGGCCCCGTATGATAGGATAGTTGTAACGGCGGCTGCGCCTCACATTCCAAACCCGCTTAAGGAGCAGCTTAAGCCTGGCGGGGTCATAGTTATACCAGTCGGTGAAGTTGGGTTCTATCAGACTCTTATCCGTCTAAGGAAAAGGAGCGATGGTAAGATATTTGAGGAGAACCTAGGCGGGGTTGCCTTCGTACCCCTAGTTGGCAGATATGGGCATAAGATTGGACGTTGGTGACCGGGGAAATAGAAAAATTATAATTTTATAATTTAGTAGAGGATATATTAGTGCGTATTGAGGAGCTAAAAAGAGGTTGCTGGAGGATATATGGTTTTATTTGGCTGTGGTTTCCACGGTTATTGCGATAGCTTCAGCAGTTCTTTTACTCATGGAGAGGGAGAAGAAAAGAAAAGCCCCAATTGAGGCGGAGGAAAAACCTTCCAAAAGCAGCATAGTTGAGCCGTTGCCTTGGGCCGTCAGCAAAACAGTTCCAGATGAAACCGTTAAAGAGGTTAGGGACAAGCTAAGAGTGCTTGATTTAGAGCGGGAGATTCTGAGCTACGCCATCAGAAGGCTTTATGAGGCTCAGGCGGAAGGGAAGATAACCGCTGATGAGCGGGATAGTCTGGCGCTGAAGTATAAGGAGGATTTGGAGAGAATAAAGCAGGAGATTGCGCGCGGCGAATCA
>CAZGXE010000059.1:0-7425 GCA_964529605.1 uncultured Candidatus Bathyarchaeia archaeon
TCTAGTTAAACCTGAACATGTCTGCTTCTCAGTTAGATTGAGACCGTTATCGCCGAAAGAATCAGCTATGGAGATCAGTAAGCAAAGAATTGAGGAGTAAGCGAATACTCTACGGCGGGTTGCAGACATGGATAATGCTACTAAAGCCCTCCTTTTAAATAAAATAGGATCGCATTACATAGTGTATCCAAGAGTAATTTTATTTTATCAAGAGAGAAGGCTGAGTATGTGAGAAATTGAAGGCAGAATACTGGAGCCCTGATGAAAGACAAAGGGAATCTTGAGTCTATAAAGGGCTTTCTTAAATACACAAAAACCATTATAAATAAGTGGAATCAAATTCCTTCGGAAGAAAGATTCTGTAAATCAGCGATTTTTTCCTCAAGATTTTCCAGCAAAAAGGCTTTGTTCTCCTCATTTATGCTTATCCCCAGTTTCTCGTATCCTATTATCAGCGCTCCCACCACTGGATAGCTAACTGGGGGAATAAACAATGCCTTCGGTAGAAAATTGGCTACATACTTTTTGAACGCCTCCCAAGGTATGTTGCTTGCCTTGAACACCCCGCCTGAGACGCCGATGTTTATACTTTCATCCCTAACGAATAATCTTCTTCCAATAGTAACAGCAAGTTGACCCAATTCCTCGCCGGCTTCCTCCAATATTTTTATCGCTACTTTATCACCAGCTTCTGCCGCTGAGAAAACAATTTTAGAGAGAGAAGCTATCTTTGTGGAAGAAACCTCCTGATATACTCTTGAAACTACATCCTTAAAATCTTCCACTTTGAATTCTTCCTTAAACATATTCACCATTAAGGTTTCTTCGCCTCTGCCATCACATGCTCTAGCAGCGGCATTAAGGCCACGTCTGGCTATGTCAAATGCGCTTCCCTCATCCCCCATCAGCCAGCCCCAGCCTCCAGCTACCGCCTTCTCACCCCTACTATTCATACCGTACGCTATGGAGCCTGTGCCAGCGACAACAGCTATTCCCGGCTTACCGTTTGTCACGGCGTAAAAAGCTGTAACAACATCGTTCACTATAATTCTCTTCTTGGCAATATTAGATGGAACTATCCGGTCAGAAATCACTTCATAATCGCTGTCGGTTGTCAAACCGCTTATCCCAAAGCATCCGACCTCAACGACCCCATTTTTTAGATCCAGAGTTGAGCATGCACGCTTAATCGCCAATTTAACATTTTTACGTGCCTCTCTGACACCCACAACATTAAAATTGCAGGGGCCAGCTACTCCAACTCCGAGAACCACGAAGTTTTCGTCAGCGACAGTGCATAATGTTTTTGTAGCCCCTCCGTCAACGCCTAAAATCATCATATCTTCCTCACCAAAATCTGCAAGTTTTCTCTCCTATTGAATTTCCTTCAGTATAGGTTTACCATCAACATATGCTTCAATAACCTCCATATGCTTATTCAATACTATGAAATCTGCTTTGCATCCTCTGGAAATCTTACCTATATCCCTTATGCCCATGGCGTTACTAGGTGTGGATGTCGCCATTCTAACGGCATTCTTTAATGATACACCAATTTTCACCATATTTCGCACAGCTCTTATCATTGTTAGGGTGCTCCCTGCTAATGTGCCATCCCTAAGTTTCGCTACACCCTTCTCTATGATAAGATTGTATGGACCAAACTTGTACTCTCCGTCTTCAAGTCCGGCGCCCGATATAGAATCTGACACTAGTACAATTCTACTAGGATTCTTACATCTCACTGTGAAAGTTATTGTTGCGGGGTGAAGGTGAACGAGGTCGGCGATTATCTCCGCGTAGACATCTCTTACTAGCGTTGCGCCCACAATTCCAGGCTCACGGTGATGAAATCTTCTCATGCCGTTATATAAGTGTGTTATAATGCTTGCGCCGGCGCTGAATGCCTCTAAAGCTTGATCGTAGGTAGCGTCGGTATGCCCAATCGATACTTTAACTCCGAATTTTTCCACAACGTTCCCTATAAACTCTATTCCCCCATCAATCTCTGGGGCAACCGTAACCCGTCTAATCATTCCATCACTCAGTCTGTAGAATTCTTCAAACTCCTCAAAAGATGGCTTTCGAATATATCCTCTAGGTTGAGCCCCGCTTCTGGCAGGGTTTAAATATGGCCCCTCAAGATGTATGCCCAAAATCTTTGAGCCAAAATTCGATTTCGCGGCTTCTTTAAGGTTTCTGATAGCGCTTTTCATATCTTCCAAGGAGGCCGTTACAATAGACGGCATGTAAGAGGTTACGCCAGTTGTAAGCAACTTCTTAGAGAGCTCTAGGATTCCCCTCGAGCTTGAATATAAGATGTCAACACCGAAGCCTCCATGCATGTGTATGTCTACTAATCCAGGGGTGATAATGCAATCATCATAGGCTCGAATTTCATCCACGTCGATAGGTCTCTCTCTTGAAACCCCAACAATCCTATCTTTCCTAATTATCAAGTATGCATCTTTAAGAGTTCTGTAGGGTGTTAAGATGGTTTTGGCTTTTACAGCTAACATAAATGATCCTCAATAAAACTTGATAAAGATTTCTTATTTCTTTTTTTAAAAAAAGGATAATCACCTAAAAATTTAATATTATATTTACCTATTAAGTGTTTTAACACTATCATGAGGTGTCCCATATGGAAGTGTTCGATATAATAGTGAAACGGAGAAGTATCAGAAAATATAAGGAAAAACCCATATCTGAAGAAGTCTTGGAAAGAATTCTCGAGGCTGGCAGGCTTGCTCCTTCAGCTGGCAATAGGCAACCGTGGTGTTTTATCGTTGTGAAAGATGAGAAGATTAAGAACCTGCTTGTTGACGCGTGCAGGAACCAAAAATTTGTGGGTGAAGCTGGAGCTGTCATTGCTATTTTGGGAGACCCAAGCGCTTCCAAATGGTACAGGCAAGATCCGTTTATACCAGCAAGCTTTATGACTCTTGAAGCCTATGAAGAAGGCTTGGGCGTCTGCTGGATAGGAGCGTTTAACGAGGAGAAAGTTAAACAAATTCTTAAAATACCTGAAAAGCTATCTGTGATAATACTTTTAACAATGGGGTTCCCGGACGAGGAGCCCTCGCCGAGACCGAGAAAATCTAAGGAAGAAATTTTCTTCCTAGACGAGTACGGCAAAAAATATCCTTTCAAAACTTAAAGACAAAAGTCACCTACTTAGTAAAACTTCTCCTTAATATTTTTGGGATAAAGCATCTTAAGAGAGAAAACGAGTGAGGAAACATTTTCTAATGAAAAAGGCGGCTTCAGTTCCTAGTTAACCCCTAATTTCTCATACTAGGATTATCAATATTAATCAGAGTAGTGAAATATTGTTCGGGAGGAGATGCTGTGTGAAGATAATCGCCGGAGCGGATTTTCACGGTTTTAAACCCGCCCTCGAACAATTCGCTGAAGAAGCGAAAGCTCAGGAAGCAGACGTCATAGTTTTATGTGGAGATATAACAAACTTCGGTACAGTACGACAGGCGAAGGATCTCTTATCCATATTGGCTGGGAAAGGAATTCTAGTTCTTTTTGTTCCCGGAAACTGCGATCCCCCCTTACTTACTGATTTAAACCTTAAGGGTGTAAAGTGCATTCATGGCGCCGGAATAGTTTACGGCGACTTGCTGTTTGTTGGCATTGGCGGAAGCCCGATAACACCCTTCAATACATTTTTTGAAATGGATGAAAAAGAAATAGCTGAGACCTTAGAAAGATGCTTAAGCAATCTCAGCGACGAAATCAGCCAATATCGAATGATTTTGGTGTCCCACTCACCTCCGAAAAACACTGGATTAGATAGGACATTCTTTGGCATACATGCCGGAAGCACGAGCGTAAGAAAGTTTATTAGGGAACATAAGCCGTTGCTGGCAATATGCGGGCACATTCATGAGGCAAGAGGGGAAGAACGCTTAAATGGAACACTAATAGTTAATCCTGGACCGGCTAAGCAGGGTAACTACGCTATAATACGCGTGGATGGAGAAATTGTGGAGATTAAACTTCAAACCCTGAAAATGTATTGATGATAAGGAGAAAAACTTAAATAAACAAGTTTATATTGTTGATTTCCAATCCTTTGCGGGGGTGCTTGCTTGCCATTTGATAAAGGCGACTTTGTGCTAATAGACTATGTTGCTAGAATCGGGGAAACCGGGGAGGTTTTTGATACAACCATAGAGGAGGTTGCGCGGAAAGAGGGTCTTTATCAGGAAGGCGGATTGTATGAGCCTAAACTTGTTGTTATAGGTGAGGGTTGGGTTCTAAAGCCTCTTGATGAGGCTCTACTAAATCTTGAATTAGAGAAGCCGGCAACCATAGAGATTCCGCCTGAAAAAGGGTTCGGAAAGAGAGATCCTGACAAAGTGAGAATGTATCCCCTGAGGAAGTTTATTGCCCAAAGAATCACTCCAAGAGTTGGCATGAGAATTGAAGTTAACGGTAAAACCGCTACTGTGCGTGCGATAGGCGCCGGGAGGGTTCAGCTCGATTTCAACCCTCCGTTAGCCGGAAAAACCCTCATCTACGAGGTTACCGTTAAAAGGAAGATTGAAGCTGTCGAAGAGAAGATTAGGGCTTTAATCCATCGTAGAATTCCTCAAGTCGAGATCGAAAAGTTCTCTCTTGAGATTAAAGAGGAAAACGTTACAATAAATGTTCCAGAGGATGCATTCTACATTGAGGGGTTACAGATAATCAAACGCGGAATATTCATGGATATACGGAGATTCTTTCCAGAAAAGAAGGTTGTGCGTTTCATTGAAACCTTCAAGGTGAAGGAGAAACCCTCCTCAACAGCACCCTCCTCAACTGAAAACCCTTAGGACACTGAAGCGACTCATAGACCTCAATTACCTCACACCGATCATCATCTTTTAGACAGCCCGGTGAGCATAACATTATATTTCCGCAGTTTTGTTCATCACAGTTCTGCGGATGGAATGTGAGCACAGCTCCCTTAATCGCCTGTTTTGAGGCCAAAGCCGCTGGAACCTCCGCTTCAGTCACCTCAACAACACGCATGTCAAGATCATATACTTCACATCTCAAGATTTTATTGCGTACATTAACAATTTTGTAAACCCGGCCGCTTTCCAGATTCCCCACGCAGATACTGTAGTATCTGCACTCACTACATTTTGAACCTGAACCCTTATGAATGAAACGTTCGCCGATCCTAGCTTGTCCCGCACCCACTAAGGTAACGATTCTCTTTACTTTATTCATATGCCTAGCCTATCACCCCGGTCTCTTTAGCCAAGGATTGAGCGCTCTTATAGGTTAACGGTTTCTCGCTAAGAATGGTGTACCTTTCAGGCCTGAGCTTCGGAGCTTCCACTAATGCTTCAATAATATATCTTGGTTCCATGCCAAGTTCACCAGCTGTGACCGGGGCTCCAATCCTTCGTAATGTATCCCTTATAAGCTCCCAATCTAACCCATGTAGAAAAGCCATCATGATCGTTCCGATCCCACATTGTTCCCCATGCAAAGCCGGTTTGGGCGCTATAAGATCTAGGGCGTGGCTGAAAAGATGCTCTGAACCGCTGCAAGGTTTGCTACTGCCAGCTATGCCCATTGCTATGCCGCAGCTTACAAGAGCCTCCAGAAGGACCCTTAAGCCCTCCTCAGAGTTCGGTCTTATCAGACGCGAGTTTTCAATAATATGCTGGGCGCTCATCAACGCTATGCTCGCAGTGTACTGCGCATAGTACTCATTTCTTTTCTCATGGGCGAGTTTCCAGTCGCGTGTTGAAGTAAGCTTCGCTATGACATCTCCGCAGCCGCTTGCAATAAAGCGGTAAGGCGCCTCAATTATAATGCTTGTATCAGCTATAACAGCTATTGGAGACTGAGCCATGATTGAGTATGGCTTACTTAATCCCTTTAAGGAAGCGAATGGGCTGGCTATTCCATCATGGGATGCTGTTGTAGGAATACTTATGAAGGGGACGCCTTGGCATGCTGAACTAAGCTTTGCGATGTCAATCTTGGTTCCCCCACCCACGCCGAGGACAACCTGAGGCTTCAGCTCCCTTATCTTCCTCTCGGAAGCCTCTACATCATTAACTGTTGGCACACGAGATGTAATTATGTACTCGTCAACTATCAACCCCTCATTTTGCAGTATATCTTTAACTCTTCGCCCCGCTGCCTCAAAGGTTCTCTTCCCGGAAATTATGAGAGCTCTCTCAGTGAAGTCAAGTTCATCACATACGGAGCCAACTAGCTCTAAGCTTCCATTTCCAACAATTATCTCCCTAGGCAACTGCATGCGATGAACTTTCGACACCATTGTAATCGGCCTTAAAGAGCTTTATGGATCCCTAGAAATATTAATCGTAGGCTGAAATAATTAAGTGTTCCCAAAATAAGAAAGATTCTTAGAAAATATTTTAAATATTTTCCGAACGATTTAAATTTAAGTTCATCACATTTATCCCGTAATAGTGCGCCCTAAACAGAATTTCATGATAGGGCGCTGTGAAAGCTGGTTTATTGAGGTCCATAATCAACGGCGAGAATTTTAGTAAATGGTGCGGTTAAGCTCAAAAAGATTTGGAGATTGAATGAATTGCCATCGATTGATAGAAGTAAGGCTGAAATTAGGCAGATAATATTAGAGCGTATTCCAAGGGAGGCTGAAATAACCCGTATAGAATTCGAAGGGCCAGCGCTGGCTATATACACGAAGAAGCCGGAGATATTGATAAAGCAGGAGCATATAATTACGAATTTAGTTAGCATCATAAAGAAGAGGATAGTCCCACGGTCAGACCCTTCAGTGAGACTCCCGGAAAAAAAGGCTAAAGAAATAATAGCTGAAATAGTGCCTAAGGAGGCTGATATCACAAATATCTTGTTCGATCCGCCTTTAGGCGAAGTGATAATCGAAGCCAAGAAGCCGGGGCTCGTTATAGGGAAGGGTGGATCAACGCTTCAAGAGATAATACTCCGAACGAAGTGGAGGCCTAGAGCTATAAGAAGCCCCTCCAAACCATCAAAGATAATGACTCACATTCAGCACTCACTATACACAAGCAGTAAAGAGAGGGAGAGAATCCTCCGTAACGTTGGCGAAAGAATCTTCCGTTCGCTCCTTTATGAAGTTGGAGATGTAAGGGTGACCATGCTTGGCGCGGCAAGAGAGGTCGGCCGATCAGCGATTTTCGTCCAGACAAGAGAGAGTCAAGTTCTGCTGGACTGTGGGATAAGTCCGGGTTCAACGAGGCCCTTTGAAGCCTTCCCGAGGCTGGATGTTCCGCAATTCGACATTGAAACCTTGGACGCGGTTGTCATAACCCACGCTCACTTAGATCACTGCGGCTTCCTCCCTTACCTATTCAAGTACGGTTATGATGGGCCAGTTTACTGCTCAGTTCCAAATGTTAGCTTAATGGCCCTCCTTCAGCTTGA
>CAZGXE010000060.1:0-7374 GCA_964529605.1 uncultured Candidatus Bathyarchaeia archaeon
GTTTACGAGGAGCTGGAAAGGTTTAAGACAACTATGGAAAATATTAACTCCAGCATTGTTATAGCTCATGTTAGGAGGGCAAGCAACCCGAGAAAGCTGCCGAAGGAAAAGCTTATCTCAGTTGAGAATTCGCAGCCGTTCGGCTACAGAAATTATTTGTTCGCCCACAACGGGGTCGTAACGATCCCTGATGAAGCTGCAAATCTGCTAGGCGGATGGCAGAGTAACATAAGAGGACTAAATGACAGCGAAATTTATTTCTGGTACATAATTAAGGAATTATCAGAGGGGAGAAGCATCCCTGAAGCGTTAAAGAATTTTCAGAGGGATCTATCTAGGGTTTGGCGGGAAACATGTGAGAAATACCCTGACAAGGATGAGCCGTATATTGGTCTAAACATCATATTTAGTGATGGGAATAAACTGTATGCATACTGCAAGTATGACGAGGCGAAATATGGACAAGCTAGATCCCTATGCTACGGGGATCAACCGGCGATGCAGATGACTTTCCTCGCGGACTCGGAGAAGCTAATAGTGGCTTCAGAGAAAACAAATGGGGAGGAAAACTGGCAACCCCTCAAAAGCAGACATCTCCTAGTAAGTCAAATAATTGATGGAAGAGTTAAGTTTCACATACAAGAGTGCTAATGAGGTTAATCCAGCTTTTAGGTCTCCCCCCGGTGGGATCAGTGTTGAGCGGAGGATCTAGAGGGAGAATAAAACATCGTAGGACGATTCTCTATCTGTGGAGGATGAGTCTTTGGTTGAAGTGTTAATTCTCTATTATTCTAGAACGGGTAAAACCGAAAGCCTAGCGAAAGCTGTTGCTGGGGGAGTTAATAGTGTTGAGGGGGCAACCGTTAGGATTAAAAGGGTTGACTATGCCACAGTTGAGGACTTTATTTCATGCGACGCGGTAGCATTCGGCTCCCCAAACTACTTCGGTTACATGAGCAGCCTAATGAAGGATTTCTTCGATAGGGCGTGGAGCATTAGAAGTAAGGTTTTCAGTAAACCAGCGGTTGCCTTCACATCGGGAGGCGGATCAAGCAGCTCCGCCCTCCTAAGCTTATAAAGAATGATTGAGGCCTTCAAAATGGAAAAGTTATGCGGGGGAGTAGTTTCAAGCAGATCTCCAGCTGCTGAAAGCCTGGAGGCATGTAAGAAGCTTGGAGAGCGGTTCGCCAACCTCCACTCTTTTGGTTTTTATAAAAAAGGCCTTTAAAACCCAGTATTTTTTAAGCTTAATAGCTAAAGTGGAATATAGGTGATTTCATGGAAACCCTTCTTTTAAGCGATGAGGAGGTTAAAGATCTTATTTCAATGAGGGATATTATAAGCGTGGTTGAGGAGGCTTTTAGGGAGAAGGGGTTCGGCAGAGTTCAGATGCCGCCTAAAATCTACCTTTTCTTCAAGAAGTATAATGGCGACCTGAGGGCTATGCCCTCCTATCTGGAAGGAATGAATATATCAGCCGTTAAAGTCGTGAATGTTCATCCCGAAAATAGGGCTAAATATGGTTTGCCAACAGTTATGGCGACTATAGTTCTTGTAGATCCGAGAAACGGCTTTCCAATCGCAGTGATGAGTGGAAAAACGATCACAGATATGCGGACGGGGGCGGCTGGAGGAATAGCGGCGAAATATCTCGCAAGAAGAAACTCTAAAATCGCGGGGTTTATTGGTGCTGGAGCGCAGGCGAGAACTCAATTAGCCGCTCTCCTAGAGGTGTTCGGTTCCTTTGATGAAGTTAGGGTTTGGAGTAACGATAGGACGAAAAGGGAATTTAAGGAGGAGATGGATGCGAAATATGGTCATTTATGCCGAATAATTGCCGTGGAAAGTGCTGAAAAAGCTGTTAGAGGTGCCGACATAGTGGTGACTGTAACTCCCTCAAGGAAACCTCTAGTGATGAAAGACTGGATTTCCCCGGGAACGCACTTCAATTGTATAGGCGCTGATGCACCGGGTAAAGAGGAACTTGACCCCGCAATTCTGAAGGGAGCTAAAATAGTTGTCGACGATTGGGAGCAGGCCGCGCATAGCGGGGAAATAAATGTTCCACTAAGCAGGGGATTAATATCTAAAAATGATGTCTGGGCTGAAATAGGTGAAGTTGTGGCTGGAAAAAAGGCTGGAAGAACCAGTGATGAAGAAATAACCATATTTGTTTCAACTGGACTGGCTATTCAGGACGCTGTGACAGCCAATCTCGCCTATGAGAGAGCGCTGGAGAAAGGGGTGGGTAGAAAGGTTAAAATCATTTAGCCTCAGGGAATCTATTTCCTTCTTCCCCCTTTTTTAGTGTTAAACAAATAATTTATTTTTCCGAGGAGAAGAATATGGCAAAAAGTGTGCTAATCGGCCGGGTGGAAGATCTTTTAAAGGCTGCTGACTGATAGGGATGAAGTTTAGTGCCGGCGGGAAGTATGGTTGAACCCAATTAAACTCTGCGTACTCTTAGCGCCCAAAATACGTTAATGGTGAGAGGAGGGATTAAGTGCTAATGGCGCGTAGATGTAAAAGATGCCGGAAAAACGACGCTGAAGTTTACCTAGCGCACTCAAACCTCAGCCTATGCCCTGAATGCTTCATGCTTCTAACTGAAAGACGGGTTAAGCACACGATTAACTCATATCGAATGCTATCTAAGAACGATAGGGTCGGCGTAGCTGTTTCAGGTGGAAAGGACAGCTCAACACTGGCCTTCATCCTAAACTCCATATTCGAGAAGCTCGATACAACCCTAATATACATCGACCTGGGTGTACCGAAGTATTCTCAGCACTGCCTAGAGAAGGTTAAGGCCCTCGCCAAGATGCTTGATAGGCCGCTTGTAATCTACAGCCTAGAGAAGGAACTTGGGTTTAAGATAGGAGATTTCCGATCCACAATATATGGGAGAAAATTGTGCTCTGCTTGCGGGGCGATAAAACGCTACTTATTTAATAAGATCGCCTACGACTTAAGCCTCACAAAGATTGCAACCGGACATAATTTAGATGATACTGTTGAAACCCTCTTCAACTTTTACTTGGAGGGAAATATTGAGGGCCTACTGAGGCTGAAGCCTTCCATGCCGAAGATTCACCCCAAGATGGTGCCTAAAATAAAGCCTCTCATAGGCTTAACGGATATGGAATGTCTGCTATATGCGGGATATAGGGATCTGCCGGTGAGAGTAATCGACTGCCAATTCTCTAAAGGCTCGAGAATGCTGAAGAGAAAAAAATTGTTAAATATGATAACGGATAAAATCCCAAACTTCAAGCATTCATTCATGAACTCCCACTTCAAGAGAATATTGCCGCTCATTGAGAAGGCATGTGAGAAGCGAGAGGTAAAGCTTTATGAGTGCACGGTTTGCGGTATGCCAACATCCCTTGAGGGGGCGTCATGCCGATTCTGCAAGCTAGTTGAAATGGCGAGGGGGAGAAAACGTGAAGGCTGAGGATGTTTTTCGGCATGCCATCATCTTTTAAGCCTATTATGGAAGCATGTTTTCTCCCCAAGATGGCATGCAGGCCCCTTCTGTTTAACAATATATAGTAGCGCATCACGGTCGCAGTCGACAAGTATGTCAACAATCTTCTGAACGTTCCCGGATGTTTCACCCTTCATCATCACTCTGCCATGGGAACGCCTAAAGTAATGCGCATATCCCGTTTCAACCGTTTTTTCCACAGCCTCCCTATTCACATAGGCTAGTGTGAGAACTTCCCCAGAGTTATACTCCTGCACAACAACCGGCAGCAGGCCGCCGCACTTCTTAAAGTCTAAATCTTCCAAGCTCACGGTTTTTAGCTTCTTCAAAGCCTAACCGGCACTCCCCTTTCATGAAGAAACTGCTTTATCACAGGTATGGGATACTTGCTGTAATGGAAAACTGATGCCGCTAGAGCGGCGTCAGCTCCGCCGAGAGTGAAGGCTTCGAGGAAGTGCTCAGGCCTCCCAGCTCCTCCACTTGCGATAACCGGTATGTTAACGCGTTCAGCAATGCTTCTGGTTAACTCAATATCGTATCCGCTTTCCGTTCCATCTCTGTCCATTGAAGTTAAGAGTATCTCGCCAGCGCCGAGCTCGGCTCCCTTAACAGCCCAATTAACCGCGTCTATGCCTGTTGGCTTACGCCCACCGTAAGTGTAGACCTCAAACCAGCATGATCCTTCGCTGGTTTCCACAGTTGTCTTGTCCAGCAGCTTCTCATATTTTCTCTTAGCGTCTATGGCTAAAACAACACACTGGGAGCCGAATGTTTCAGAGAACTCCTTGATCAGCTCCGGTCTTTCAACAGCGGCAGTGTTTACTGAAACCTTGTCAGCGCCATTACATAGAACTATACGGGCATCCTCAACGCTTCTTATTCCACCTCCCACAGTAAATGGCATATTTATTTCAGCCGCAACCGATCTAACGACGTCTTTAAGTATGTTTCTTTTCTCCGGGGAGGCGGTTATGTCCAGGAAGACGAGCTCGTCAGCGCCCTCCTCACTATAGCGCTTCGCAAGCTCAACCGGGTCGCCTGCATCACGGAGATTAACGAAGTTTATTCCCTTAACAACTCTTCCGTGATCCACATCTAGGCATGGAATTATCCTCTTGGCTAAAACCATCCTCGCGGTCTCCTTCTCCCTTCACCCTCATTTTTCCTTGAGGTAACACTTAAGGCTTCCCTAAGGCTGAAACGCCCCTCATACAGAGCCCTACCAACAATGACCCCGTAAACCCTAAGATCTCTCAAAACCTTTATGTCTTCTAGGCTTCTTATTCCGCCGGAGGACATCACATTAACGCCTAGGCCTAAAATCTTTGATAAGTTTCCTATGTCCGGGCCGCTCATGGCTCCGTCACGGTGAATCGAGGTTACTAAAAGGAATTTAACACCCATCTCTGAGAACATTTCAGCCGCCTCATCAAGCATCATATGCGTTGTCCTTCTCCAGCCGCCGATTTTAACTTCACCATTCAAGTGATCTAAGGCTACAACAATCTTTTCACAGCCAAATTCGCTGAGAAGAGCCTTAATGGCCCCCGGGTTCTTAAATGCAAGTGAACCTAATACAATCCTTGCGGCGCCAGCGTTAATTAGTTGACGTGCTTTCTCAACGCTTCTTATTCCACCTCCAACTTGAACTGGAATGCTGATGGATTCGATTATTCTGTCTATGATCGCGCCGTTCTCACCTCTTCCAAGAGCAGCATCCAAGTCAACAACATGAATTGCTGGCGCCCCCTCAGCCTCCCACTTTTTCGCAAGCGCCAATGGGCTACCTAAATGCTCATATATCCTCGCTAGCTTTGGATCCCCCCTTAAGAGTCTAACAACCTTACCGCCCATTATGTCAACTGCAGGAATCACATACAAGCGCATCCACCCTAAAGAACTAACGCTTAATTATTTTCATGAAGTTTCTAATCACCTGCTCGCCGGGTTTTCCAGACTTTTCCGGGTGAAATTGAACGGCGAAAATGTTATTGTACGCTATGACTGATGCGAATTTGACGCCGTACTCGGTTTCAGCCGCAATGATCCTCCTGTCTCTTGGAGCCGCATAATAGCTGTGAACAAAATAGAAATAGTCCTTTTCCTTTATCCCCTCCAGAAGCCCGGTGGATTTGATTATCCTCAGAGTGTTCCATCCCATGTGAGGTATCTTAACGTTCTTCGGCAACCTAACAACCCTGCCGCCTAATAATCCCAGACCCGTCACACCTGGACTTTCATCACTTTCCTCAAGAAGCAGTTGCATACCCAGGCAGATCCCTAAGATTGGTACACCTCCCTTAACCAAACCCTTCAGCTCAGCTTTGATTTCCCCTATATTTTTGGCTCCAGCCCTGAAATTTCCGACGCCGGGAAGAACAAGCGCATCCACCCTCCTGAGACTCTGAGCGTCTGAGCAGACGTCTACATTTAAACCCGCCTTTTCCAGGGAGTGTTTTATGCTGAACAGGTTTCCAACCCCATAGTCTATTACGGCAACTCTCAACGCTACAAGATCTCCTTAGAGCTGGGTATACCCTTCCTAGATGGATCTACTGACGCGGCCTGCCTTAGGGATAGGGCTAAGGCCTTGAAGGCGGCTTCAACCTTATGATGATCGTTTAGACCGTACTGAACCCATATATGTATGTTTGCGCGGAGGGAGTTCGCCAGAGTCTCGAGGAAATGATATAGATCTTCACAGGGTATGTCCTCAATCTGTTTGCGCTCAAGTTTTAAGTCGATTTTCGGATAAGGTCTATTTGAGAGGTCTATGGCTGCGAACGCCAGTGAACAGTCCATTGGAACAATCGCGTAGCCGAACCTTCTTATACCCGCTGGGTCACCTAAGGCTTTTCTTATAGCCTCACCTAAGCATATGGCCACATCCTCAACTATGTGGTGCCTGAGGTCTCCAGTTGCCTCCACAGAGAGGTCGATTAGGCTGTGGGTGGCTAGGGATCTAAGCATATGATCTAGGAAGGAAACTCCGGTATGGACTTTCGCTGAGCCGCTTCCATCGAGTCTAACCCAAACCTTAACCTCAGTCTCAGACGTTTTCCTATGGAATTCAGCTTCCCTCATAAATTTCCTCTCCTGCTGGCCTCGATAACAGCTGGGAGCTCATTAACGGAGGGTAAGATAAGGTCGCATTCATACTTAAGGAATTCCCTCAACGCTGCCTCCATCACACTCGTAAACTTGTATACTCCAGCGAATAGGAAGCGCGGATCTGTTTTTCTGGCCTCATTAACCATTATTGCATCCTCCATTGAATCTCCAACGTAAAGGGTGAGCTTGAAAGGCTCTAAACCCTTAGCTGATTCAAGCAATGAGAAAGGGTTCGGCTTTTTAAGGTTAACCTTTAAACCTTTTTTGGCATATTCACTTTCAGCCCTTTCTACATCATCTAAAAATATTTGGGCTCTAGGATTAAACCATGATAGGGAATCTTTTAGGATGTACTCGGCTGACTTAAACTTGCTTCCAGAGGCTATGCCGAGTTTTTTCCTTCCCAAAAGCGATGCTAAGCAGCTTAGGGTTTCACGCTTAATTATTAGCTTTTCATTCTCAATCATTCCACGCCCATAGTATACTGCTGGTTCAAAGCCGTAAGTTTCCCTGAAAAGAATTGGCCCGCAGAATATTTCATCGAAGACCGTTGCAATTATGCTTTCTCCCACCTTGCCAGAGCCGTGAAGGAAATTCCTCAAAAGATTATAGAAAGCCCGGGAAACAATTCCAGATTCGAGTATTGCTCTGTCAACTGACATGATGCCTGTTGCATCCAGTAATCTCGTGAAATCTTTAAGTTCAGCCGCCAAATTTTCCGGCGGATCGAAATGAAGCTTCCCCGCATCCGCGCTTATCCTCTCTCTTGCTGCAAA
>CAZGXE010000061.1:0-7364 GCA_964529605.1 uncultured Candidatus Bathyarchaeia archaeon
AAAAACATCGTAAGAGCTGCAAGAAAGCTCTGAAATATGTAATTCTTCCAAAAAAGCCTAAACTTTTCAACATTTTTAGAGATTGATTCTTCCATAAATAAAATATTCTCCCTTCTCATATAAGATTGAAATTAACTGAATAACAATAAGCAAAGCTCATCTGAATTTTCAGTTTCCGCCCAAAGCGGCTGTTAGAGCCCGCCGCCCACATATAATGTGCAAGTATAGTAGATTTAAGAGTGAAGCCTCAAGCGAAAGGGTTAAAAACACTTTGATGGAAATTCAGAAGGCGAAGAACGCTTAAAAGCCTGTTGCAGCCTCCTTCTCATTTTTAACCATCATCGGCGTTATCTCTTCAGGCAGGAAGGACTAATCCGCCTTCCCCCTCACAGAATGCGGAGAGAAGGAGTATGTCTTCTGTCTGCAAAGGTGATTCTAGGTTTTCCTTAGCTTTTTAATGAAATAGATCAAGAAAAAGAGTGCTGTTGAGATAAGCGCTATTGCACCGCTTGTTGGAATGTGAGAGTATAGGGAAAAAACTATTCCCCCTAGCCCCGATGAGATTGCTATTATAAAGGAGCTGATGAGCATTTTATCCACATGACGAGTTAGGAATCTTGATGTGGCGGCGGGAATCACGAGAAGTGTGACTGACAGCAATACTCCCATCGCCCTGGAAATCACCGCAACTGTTATCGCCGAAACCGTGAAAAGCAGCGAATCGTATAAGCCAGCTTTCAGCCCTAGAGCCTCTGAGGTTTCCATGTCGAAGCATATGTAAATGAACTCCCTGTAGAATATTGCAGTCACTACAATAGTGAGGGTTGATGCGATAGCTAAGCTTAATACATCAGTGTTTGAGAGAAGCAGTAGGTCGCTTACCAAGTATCCGTCCACAATTACCCTTTTATCTATCGGAAGATAACTCCTTATAACTGCGTAAAGCATTACACTTACAGAAAGAGAGACGCTCAGCATTATTCCCAGAAATTGCTGTCCCCCCCTTCCTAGACGGGACACGAATACGGAGGTTGCAACACAGAATATTACGACGAAAAGAAAGGGATCCACTAAACCCTGAACGAACATTTGGATTAGGACTCCTAGGGCTGCGCCGCCTAAGGCGGCATGCGAAATTTCAGGGGTTATGTAGAGGGCTCCCCTCAGAAGCATTATTACGGAAACCGGTACCGAGAGGGAGGCAAACAATATTCCGAGAATTGCCCTTGAAACAAATGGATCAAGCATGTTTATCACCCAAAAATATGATTCGCCTACCCTCCTTTTCAGCGGTTCTTAAGCATGGATAGAGCGGCTTTAGCTTGTCCTCGCTTAAAACATCGCTCGGCTTCCCATATAGGCATAGGCTTTTATTCAAAACCAGAACTTTATCTGCTAGATCCCTTATTGGTTCAAGCTCATGCTCCACAATAAGTATGGTTCTATCCCTCTCCTTAAGCATCTTGAGAATACTGAGCAGACTTTCTTGACTTTCTAGATCCAAGCCGGCGAAAACCTCATCTAAAAAGAGTAGAGCTGGATCTGATGCCAATGCCCTAGCGATTAGAACTCTTCTCTGCTGTCCTCCACTCAACTCATTGAAGAAGGATCCCCACTTGTCTTTCATACCTAGATGTCTCAGAGCTTCTTTAGCGGATTCAACATCCTCCTTGGAGATGATCCTCGGAAATCTCTTTCTTAGCAGTATACCCATTAAGACAACTTCTCCCACCTTCAGCGGGATTTCGTAGGAAATCTTATCTTTCTGAGGAACATAACCCACTAGGCTTCTGAGTTTTACACTTTCTGTGAACGGATTCAACCCAAGAACCTTCACGCTGCCCTTAAATGGTTTAATCATCCCAAGCAGAAGCTTTATTAACGTTGTTTTTCCAGCCCCATTCGGCCCCAACACTAATATGAGGGATGGTTTTTCAATATCGAAGCTTATATTATCCAGCACTATGTGATTGTTCAGTTTAACCGAGATGTTTCTAACTGATATTATTGGTTCAGTCATATTTTCACCCTACTCCTAACAAGCAGAATCGTTTCGAGGATAATTATGAGCAGAGCTGTGATTGTTGTTAAGAGATAAATATTAGTTCCACTTGAAACCGCCTCACGTTCAGAAAGAAGCGCACTGTAAACTTGTCCAGCATTATAATACATGATTGCGTCGTAGCGTTTTAGACCATTAGTGGAAACTATCAGAACGTACGCTATTGAACAACCTGTTTCCTCAGAGATCTCCTTGAGAGCTCCCCGTATGTTACTCATCAGTAGAGCAGTGTCTGAGACAATTATGCACACGTACTTTCCAGATTTGAATCCATCGTAAATCTCACTTAGAGATCCTGGGTGTATACTCTCTCCCTCACCCATAAGTACAGCACCCACTTTTAGACCCATAGCTTCAGCGATATACTGCTCAGCATAAAAGCCTATTACAACCTTCCTTCCCAAGAGACCGTATTTCTCCGAAAGCCTATTGAGAAACTCTTTAAGACTGAAAACCTCATTTTCAAAAACCTCATAATTATGTAAAAATATACCAGAGTATTCCGGCTTTAAAACTGAAAGTTTATCTTTAATGGCTTCCGCAATGACAATTGCATTGTCAGGTAGAAGCCAGAAGCCATGAATGTTCCTTTCCCCCTCAATCTCAAGTATTTTAATTCCGCTTAAGTCAAGCAAATTCAGAGATATCAGGCTTGACTGAATATTCCGTGCTTCTGCAACTTGATTAACAAGATTCTTCTCCCATTCCATATGCCCAGTTATAACTATTAAGTCGGAATTAGATACATTTCTAATAATGTCCGGTGTAAGCGTGAAGCTATGAGGTTCAGCTTCCTCAGGAACTATTGAATAAACCTCCCCGACATCGCCAACTATTGAAGAAACAATCGGCTTAAGAATATCTATTGAAACGGCCACTTTCACTCTCTCTTCCCCCGGAATTGTAGCGTTCATGGAAGAACCTGCTAAAGCAATAATAACTATTATAGCAGTTATGGTTCCCTTAAGCAACAGGAATCCCCCTCCGGTATAAGGTTATTATGAGGGCACTTCTTAGGATGACCCAGAACTCTGCACATGGAATCAACTATTTTCTCAGGAAGATAGAGTTCAACCTTGCTTGCGCAATCGCAAGCGTCCTCCAAGCTGACTGAAAGAAATCTATACAAGTATGTCTCAAAAATCCTGTGGCTTCTAAGTAACCTATTCACCTCCTTCATCCCCTCTTCTGAGAGGTTCACCCCCTTCCAAGGCTTCCTCCTAAGTAGACCCTTATTATAAAGCTTTTTGAGAACCTCGCTTGCAGTTGCGCATGAAACTTTCATAGCATTTGCTACTTCAAGACTTCCAACGCTATCTCTCCCTGCGAGTAACCTAAAAACCGTCTTGAGATACTCCGCTTCTCTCCCAGTTAATTCCTTGGAAATATGCTTCTCTCTCTTAAATTTAGACATAACCTAATTTAGGCTGAGCCTAAATTTAAACTTTCCCTCCCAAACTAAGTTTTCCCTAATGATACATACCCAATAGTGATTCTTCATAGTCTATAGAGATTTCCGACACTGTTCCAAACAAAAGCTTCAGGCATCGCTTTAGCTATCGCGTAGCTCCCACGCCAGCCTGTGCAATGGGATGGCGCCAACAGTTTCGGGCTTATCTTTTTCAGTTCTTCTACAGTTTGTTCTATGCGTGGCTCAAATTCTCTCCCCGAGAGGTGGAAGCCGCCTAACACCGCGTAAACTGCTTCTACACCCGTGAGCTGCCGTGCGTAAAGTATTGTGTTTATGATGCCTGCATGAGCGCATCCAGACAGAATAACCAACCCCCTCCGCTTAATGTTGATTATTAGTGCCCGCTCATCCCAGATCCATGGGTCAGGCTTCCATTTGCCATCTACGAGGGCTCTATGTTGTGGATGTCCTCCTTCAAAGCTGGTTTTCCGTGGAATTTCGCCTGTAATGAGAGCTAGGTCCCCCGCCACAAGATGCGGCTGCTTAGTTTTAATGTATTTAGCCGGTTTCACACTTTCTTCTGAGGGGAATTCTGGGTATTTCCTTATGGTTCCCCCTTGACCAGCTGTTCCCCGAATTTTAAACATGTCTTCATGCACTATGATGGGTAAACCCTCCTTATTTATGGCTTTAACCACCGTTGGCAACCCGCCGAAATGATCGTAATGTCCATGAGAGAGGACTATGTATTCTATCTTGCTGAGAGTTATCCCCATTCTTTCAGCGTTCGTTACTACGCTATTGGGGCTACCGCCTGCATCAAATAATATAGCGTGCGATTCATTTTCATGGAAAATTCGGAGTAGCATTGAGAACCCATGTTCAGCAAGTGGAAGGCGAAAAGGCCTCTTAGCCCATTCTCTGAAGCTCTTAACCTCCCGTCTTCGGGTTGTTGATAGAAAGTCTACAGAGTTATCTACTAGACTTATTATCTCCACTCGTTCCGCCTCTTTAAGTTTGAAGTTCTGATTATGCTTTTTCTTATCTTTCAAAGTCAAAAAGAATCATTCCTCCTCTATAATGGCCCTCTATAATATATTGTTGCAGGGCATCCAACACATTTTCCATCAACGTATCTTGCGCATGGTCTGCAGTCAACATTACATGGAGCAGTCTCTCTTTTCTTATAGGCGAGATATTTCCTTATTGGAAGAAAAGATGAGAAGTAGATGTCGCTTACCGGATAGAATTCTGATCTGCGTATTCCCGCCCTACTTCTCAATGAGCATTTCTCAATAGATATGCTGTCAAGAGTGTTTTGATCCTCTGCAACCACTAGGGCAATCAGATTGTATCCTCCTAATGTCTTAAAGATTTGAATAACCCTTGGGCAGTCTTTAAATTTCTCAAGAAGATTCCGCATCGCCTCAGCACTTTCCATTTCGAGTAGAACTATCGCTGGGAAAAGCTTAAGAGCGAATGGATTCAGCAGCGCCGAAACCTTTACTGCCCCCTGATGGAGAAGATTTTGCAGTCTCTTTCTAACCCCCATACTCGTGTATCCAGTATTTTTTGCAAGCTCCTTCAGAGTTGTCCTTCCGTTTAATTGAAGCTTTGAAATTATCTTTCTATCAACCTCATCCAACCTCTTTTACCTCGTTTATTTTCTAAACATAAACTATTTAAATAGTTTATGTATTAGGTTCTCTCAATCCAGTAGTGAGTTACATGAACATTAAAGGTGATTCTTCCGACGAAAGAGGTAAGATTAATGAACGGGAACACATGCTAAAACTGAGAATGAAAAAATAAGACATAAAATCGCTGTGATAAGCGGTAAAGGTGGCGTAGGTAAGAGCACAGTTACTGTAAATCTCGCGATGGCATTTGCAATGCGCGGACACGAGGGAAAAGTAGGAATCTTAGACGCTGACATTCACGGTTCAAGCGTGCCAAAAATGTTGGGATTAAGCGGCCGAAGACTTCAAGCTGGGCTGCCGGGAATTTTCCCAGCCACCGGCCCCTTAGGGATAAAGATTGTTTCAATAGATTTTCTTCTACCCGATGAGAATACGCCTGCAGAAAAATGGGTTAAGCTGGCTGGGGAAGAAATTATAAATGAGGCATTCCAGCTCTTTTCTAAGAGACTTGGAAATGATAGAGTAGAATATTTATTTAATAGGATATGAAGAAAGCTCCTTTGCTTTTACGGGAAATGTTGAGAAAGATCTGCTCAGCATAACGGCTGTACACCCCATGCGTAAAGAGGCGTTCACAGAATTTCTGAGGAGAGCCAAAACAGATTGGCGAATTGTGGAGGAACTTCTGCAAAAAGGTAAGCTCATAGAGCTTGAATATGAGGGAAATAAATATTACATGAGGAAATTGCCAGGTAGATGAAAGAAAGGTCGCCTCTCAAATTCTTCCCGTGATCTTCCTGAAGATTTCCTCATACCATTCTGGAAGCTCCAATTCCTCTACGATTCTATCCGGAGTGTAGGGTTTTATATCTAAGATTGGGGTCCCATCAAAGAGATCTAAGTTTTTAACATAGAGAATATGCTCCTTCCTTTTCAGTAGTCTAACGATTGTAATGGCTATTGGAACAGGTCTGTGAGGTGAGTCGCTGCAGAATACCCCTACCTCCGGTAATTCTTCAAGTTTTATTCCAAACCTAGTTAGCCTCCTAAACCTAACTTTCAGAACCATCTTCTGCTTCTCGCTTACCTTATGCAGGTATGCGACAATTATTAGATGCGAGAAACCATCTATTCCATTTAGACCCTCACTATACTCCTCAAAAACCTCTATTTCACCTTCAACCCCACCCATTGATTTTTTAACAATCTCATCATTAAATTCAACGTGAACAACTCCTATAGGTCTAAGGAGTATTCCATCTTCCATGTTAGTAACCTTTCTAGCAGGTTTATTTTGCCAGGTCAAACCATTCACCCTTTTTAACACGATTAAAGTTATGTACGGCTTTTATGATCATAGTTTCAATTAACCTAAAATATCTATTTTTGTCTGCTCTTCCGTTCAATCATGATGCAGACACCATACAGAACATCAAGAACATCAATATCATTTCTATTGCAAAATTTGATAGCTTCCTCCGATTCTGAGCCCGGCTGCATCCAAACTCTTGTGATTCCAAGTTTCTTACAGGTTTTAACGATGCGTTCCGTTACTTTTGGGGGAACCACGATATCAACTACATCCGGTTTTTCAGGATCTTCTAGGCTTGGGTAACATTTGTCGCCTAAAATTTCTTTCGCGTTCGGATTTACGGGATATACCTTATAACCAGATTCCTTTAAATCTTTATACACTTGGTGGCCGTATTTTCGCGGGTTACGGCTTGCTCCCACAACCGCGAAAACATTCTTCCTGTTTAAGAATTCCCCTATTAATTTCCTATCGATCATGCGTTTACCCTCCAATATTTTTGGCTACTTTTCCTTATGGATTATTGCATTAGCTGGACGCTTCTCTTCGCAATCTAAACAAACTGCGCAGTCTCTGGGATTCACAATTATAGGCATATCACCTAACCACCCCAGTACACCATAGCTGCAAACCTTAACACATTCCTTACATCTAATACATTTATCGTAATCTATTCTTATTTCCACAATCATATTCACATTTCTCACTTTTGTTTGGAGAATGAAGCGCTAATAAAAAGAAAATGGGGATTATTTGAAAATTTATTCTACGGTTGTTGTTTCAAACTCAACTTCCACTGGTATCTGCTCTCTGAATATGGCTACAACCGGACAATTCGCTTCCGTTCTCCGCCAAACAGCCTCAAGCAACCGCTTCCTCGCTTTAGCGGAAACATGGACTCTAAGTTTTACACCTTTTAAAACCTGTGAATCCCCCAGT
>CAZGXE010000062.1:0-7351 GCA_964529605.1 uncultured Candidatus Bathyarchaeia archaeon
TCTGCGGCTACGGATGGTGTGGGCGAGGCTTAGCCATCAGAGCGAGGGGGATGGGGGCAAACGTGATAGTTACGGAGGTTAATCCATTACGTGCACTTGAGGCAGTTATGGACGGCTTCCAAGTTATGCCTATGGCTGAAGCCGCGCCCCTAGGAGACATCTTCGTAACGGCAACTGGTAACATAAACGTCATACGGGGTGAACATATGCTTAAAATGAAGGACGGAGCGATACTTGCCAACAGCGGACACTTCAATGTTGAAGTAGGCATACCAGATCTTGAGGAAATCTCGGTCTCAAAGAGAACCATAAGACCGAACCTTGAAGAGTATAAACTAAAGGATGGGAGAAGACTCTATCTTCTGGCTGAAGGGAGACTTGTGAACCTAGCGTCAGCCGAAGGCCACCCATCAGAGGTTATGGACATGTCATTCTCAAACCAAGCCCTATGCGTTGAATACTTAGCCAAAAACCCGCGTATAGAACCAAAAGTTTACGGGGTGCCTAAGGAAATTGATGAAGCTGTTGCAGAGCTAAAACTGAAATCCATGAACATAGAGATTGACAAACTGACAGAAGAGCAGGAGAGATATGTGTCAAGCTGGGAGGCTGGAACACTCTAACGCCGCCTAAAACTAACCTTCCACCGGGGAAGAGTTTTGAGTAAATATTATCTGCCCAGAGGAATGCGGTATTCAACCCTTGAGGAGCGGAAAAAATTCTACAGCGAAGAATTTAACCTTAACGGAGTTTGGGAGTGGCTTAAAAACTGGAGTGGAAAGGTTGTATTCGCAGTGATAATTGGGAGGCATACAAGGATTTATCCACTTGAGTACGAGGATGATGCCTCAACAACAATCTTAATAGAAAATTACAGAGACTTAGAGGAGGTTAGAGGATGGATTCTAGAGTTTCTTCCGGAATCCGTTTACTATGATAGAAACGTTTACGATGAGGATGGGCGGATTCTCGGTCAGGAGATGGCTTTCGACCTGGATCCGGAGAACCTGACATGTCCAGTGCACGGCTCACTTAAAGATAAGATGCGTAGACATCAGGGGTTAAGCTTCTGCGAACTAGAACTTAAAATGGTTAAAGATGAAACATTAAGACTCTATGAAGAACTATCAGAGAACTTCTCAGAATTGAGGATCGTTTACTCGGGGAGAGGATTCCACATACATATCTTCGATGAAGAAGTTTTCAGCTGGAGCCGAGAAAAGCGGAGTGAATTCGCTAAGGAAATAAAATTGAAGGGATTTAAAATAGACGAGTGGGTGACCGCGGGGGGTATGAGGCTTATTAGGTTACCCTACAGCCTCCACGGCATGGTCTCAAGGATAGTGACGCCAATAAGCATATCGGAGCTTCAAGAGTTTAACCCAATAGAGGATGAGCGTTGTATACCGAGCTTCCTCAGGGAATCTGGAAAAAGATTCGAAGAGCGAAAATAGATTTAAGGGTTAGCTCCATCAGCACTTCTTCTTTTTCACTTCCTCAGCTTTCTTCTCCTTCTTCCCATAATAGTAATATTTTTTCTTCTTTTCAGCTTCAGCCAATCTTGCTCCCTCACTCAATTTTAGCGCCCTGCATACATATAAACTTAGCATCGTCTACTTAATATAGGAGCACCGTAATCTCTTTATTTGACCACTTGGGAAGCATCTCTTGCCGGTGACATAATGAGCTGGAAACTAAGCCTTCTAATAGATCTCGCAAGAGAAATCTATTCGGCAGTTCATCCAATGCTCGGAACCCCTAGGGCCGGGAAAATCGTGGGTTCAGGTTTCGGCGGTGACAAAACGAAGCTCATAGACGCCGCAGCCGAGAGAGCAGCCATCCAACATTTAGAAAAAGGAGGAAATTCATGCATATTCATCGGTGAAGAATGCGGCGTTAAAAGGATCGGGGACTCACCAAAATTTTATTTAATAGTAGACGGAGTTGATGGGACAAGCAACGCGGTGAGGGGTGTAAAATTCTCCTCAGCTTCAATCGCCATGTCACGGACAGAATGGCTGAAGGATCTAGAAGCAGGGGCTGTAATAGATCTCTACAATGGGAAAATATTTTCGGCTGAGAGAGGGTTAGGAGCCAAATATGAGGGGCAGTCGATTAAGCCTTCTGATGTAAAGAGTCTAAAAGAGGCGATTGTAAGCGTTGACGTATCTAGAAGCCCAGATGCGATAAGAAGGACCACGCCCGTCATGGAGAAGGTTATGGCCGTAAGATCTCTAGGCTCAGCCTCCCTAGCAATATGTCACGTTGCATCCGGTTTTCTCGACGCATACATTGACCTACGTGGAACCCTCAGAACCGTGGATTTCGCAGCTGGAATGTTCATAATTAGGGAGGCAGGCGGGGTTTTCCTCCAACCTAACGGGGAGAAGATCCCTAATCTCCCACTCACGGAGCTTAAACGCTTCCGGATCGTGGCCGCCGCAAATAAACCCCTCTTTAACGAAATAAGTTCCTTAATCAGTTTGAAGTAAAAAAATTCAGCCGCGTGGAGAACCCTATGATTAAGAAGACGGGTACACTGCTTAAGCCCATAAGCCCCTACGCAGCTCTCCTAATAGATGATGGAGCTAAGAGGGGGTTGGTTATAGCTGACCTACACTTAGGTTGGGAGGCAACCCTAGCGGATAAGGGCGTTCACGTACCATCCCAAACAAATAAGCTTCTAAAGCGGCTTGAGCATATAATATCGCTGGAGAAGCCTCATTGCCTAATCGTACTTGGGGATGTCAAACACACTGTTGAGAAGATTGAGCTTGAGGAATGGCGTGATGTACCAGCCTTCTTCGGAAATCTTTTAAAGAAGATTCAATGCATAAAGGTTGTACCCGGAAACCATGATGGTAACATAGAGGCCCTCCTACCTGAAGGAGTTGAAGTGGCGCCTCAGCAGGGGATAGTTATCGGCGACGTAGGGTTTTTCCACGGTCACACATGGCCGGACATTAAGCTGCTAGGCTGTGAAACACTGGTCATAGGGCATATTCATCCAACAATAACTTTTAAGGATCCAATAGGCTTCCGCATAACTAATCAGGTTTGGGTTAAAGCCCCATGCGATAGAAGACTGCTCACAAGATCCCTTCTCAAACGCTATAATGTTAAATTTAAGAGGGAGGAAAACCCTGAAGAAGTGCTTAAATCCAGATTCTCCATTGAGCCTAGAGTGAAGAGCATTCTGATAATGCCCTCCTTCAACGATTTTCTCGGTGGAAGAGCGGTTAATAGAGCTTCAATCGCAAGGGACATCATCTTTAGAGATTTCATTGGACCGGTTCTCCGATCCGGAAGCGTGAGGCTCAATGAGGCTGAAATCTATCTGCTTGACGGAACCTTCATAGGTTCACTCAGCCGATTAATCTTCTGAGAATAATTTTCCAGAGATCTCACCCAAACAGTCATCGGACCCTCCTCCCGATTAGCCCAAGCATAGTAGGGTATTGCGGTGAAATTCACCTTCCGAAACTCAACCTTAACATCTCCTTTCGGAGCATAGAGTTTTCTACCGAACTTTTCAGCATCAGCCGCGAGAGCCTCTCCACGTACAACAACAACGCCCCCCAGCATCTTCGGCATCCACGCAGCTCTTAGAGACGCATAATCAGGCAACGTCAGGTCCCAAACATCGAAGTCAGGGTTATCCGCGCTTTCCAGGCAGTATACAATTGGTCCACGCTTCAGAGCAACCCGATCATTATTCTCCATAACATGCGGATGGGAAACTACTCTTTCAACAGGCATCGGAAGGAAGAGAGAAACTTTATCACCATCCCTCCATAAGCGCTGTACCTCCACATATCCGGACCTCACGGTTTCCCAAAGCTTTTCACCGTTAACTCTCATATGCGCCTCTCTACACCAGCCTGGAATGCGCATGAAAAGGCTGAACTTCAAACTGCTCTCCGGATGAAGGGTGACTTCAACCCTTCCATCCCAGGGATAATTAGTGTTCTGCAGCAGGGTAACCTCAACGCCGTTAAGTTCTATGTGCACCTCACTCTTAACGTACAGGTGGATCCACACCCCGTTTTCCGATTTGCTGTAAAGGTAGGCTGGTAGCGAGGCTAGTAGGCGGGCTATGTTCGGCGGGCAACATGCGCAATCAAACCATTCCCTCCGCCTATGCCGACCCCTGTCCGCAAGGGGATTAACATAAAAGTAGCGTTTACCATCAAGCGATATCCCCGAGAGTATTCCATTATATAGGGTTAGCTCCATCAGATCGGCGAACACCCCATCACCCGTTATCAGAAGCATACGCCAATTCCACATGAAACTCGCTATGGCAGCGCATGTTTCAGCATAGGCCCTCGCGTTCGGCAGTTCATAGTCATCGCCGAAGGCCTCACCCCTATAACGTGAACCAACTCCACCGGTTACATACATTTTCTTTTCAGTCATGCTACGCCAGAGCCTCATAAGTGCTTCAAACAGGGATTTATCACCAGCCTCAGCATAGATGTCGGCTGCTCCGCAGTTTAGGTATAGGGCGCGAACAGCATGCCCAACAATCTCATTTAGCTCACGGAAAGGCTTATGATCAATGTTAGTTTGGCTGCCGCCAATCAAACCC
The DNA here is from genome assembly GCA_964529605.1 of uncultured Candidatus Bathyarchaeia archaeon. Classification (GTDB taxonomy): domain Archaea; phylum Thermoproteota; class Bathyarchaeia; order Bathyarchaeales; family DTEX01; genus DTEX01. The sequence continues at coordinate 4,592 of CAZGXE010000062.1, forward strand.
CTGCCGCGATTATCAATAAAGAAGCATGCTAAATCCAAATATTTCTCATTTCCAGTTGTCCGGTAGAGCTCTACAAGCGCCATCTCGATTTCCGGGTGGCCTGGCACGCCTACACATTTTCCCTCACCGAACACGCTTGCAATATGATCAGCGAAGCGGCATGCAACATTCAGGAGAACCCTGTCGTCTGTAGCGCGATAAAATGCTACAGCCGCCTGAATAAGGTGGCCAGCGCAGTAAAGCTCATGCATATCCCTCAGATTTCTCCATCGCTCGCCCCCCTTAAGCATGAAGTAAGTGTTAAGGTATCCGTCTTCATCCTGGGCTGCGGCGATTTCATCAATAACCTTTCTTGCCAAACCGATGATTCCCTGATCCGGATTATAGGCGTATGAAAAGGCTGCGGCTTCAACCCACTTGTAAACATCCGAATCATTAAAGTATAAGCCTTGAAACTCTCCAGATTCCCTCCCGGATGCCCTACGGAAATTTGATATGCGCCCGGTCTCCTCAAGCAGCTGATGTTGAGATGGAATGGTTACTTCCCGAATAAGCCTTAGCCGCGGGGCCCAAAAATCATCCTTCAGATGAACCCTTTCAATAGGCACTGGCTGAAGTTTAGCGTATCGGCTACGGGATGTATCTACTGGAACCGTGAGAGAATGAGGTTTACCCATAATTTTTCCTCCAATCTATAATTGATGACTAAACGAAAATAAATTTAAGTTAAAAAAAGAGGTGATTACGTCTTAAGGTATGCATACAGCTGTCTGTGTATGCTGAACCCCTTCTATCGCATGCATCCTTTTTATAACGTTCTTTAAGGCATTTAGATCAGCTAATTCTGCGTAGACTATTATGTCATATTGCCCGGTTACGGCGTGAGCTGTTTTAACACCCTCAATCTTCGATATTTCGGAGGCTATTCGCCATGGTTCACCCTTCTCAACCTCAACTAGAACGTAAACGCTTATCTGCATTAGGTACACCAAAAATAAATCCGCTTTAATTAATTAAAAATATATCGCAGTTTCCCTATAAAATTATATGCTGAGAATTTATACAACCGATTTCTAGGGAGACCCTAAAGTATGGAGGAAGAAAAATTAAGGAGAATAGCTGAACTCCGAGAGATTCTGGAAGAGAGATTAAAGAGGGTGGAAGCCGAGGCTGAGGGTTTAAGGATTCTCCTAGAGTTCGTTAATGAACTTCTAATTGAAAAGAGCTTTAAGAGGGTTGAGGAGATATCTCCGCCGAGAAAGGCTGAGGCTACGCCTCCCCCATCGCCAATTCGGGAAGCTGCCAAAATGGTTCCGCTTAAAACAAGTTCAGGTGAGCTTTTAGCAAACCTCTACATTGAGGATAGAAATCTACGTGTGATCCCGGAGACGGACAAGAGGTTCGATGTTACCACTCCTCCCTTCGAGGCCTTCTTAATCAAGAAGGTTTTAGTTAAGATGCGTGATGCTGATCAGGATGCGGTTAGGAGGGGTGAGCTGATGCCTGAAGAAGCCCTCTCGTTTGATGTGAAAAGCGACGGCGGCAGAATCCGTGAGATACTTATTCGGAATGTAACGCCCCACAGGGAACGTGAGCTGAGGTCGGCGATACGTTGGACACTGGAGAAAATGTACGAAAAGACTGGAAGCATGCAACCCCAGGGTTAATCTTCCTGAAGGCACGGATCGAACTTACGAAAGATTCATATTATATTAGATTCTCTTAAATTTTCTTGGACGATGAGGAGATCGAGGTACGTGGACGCATGGGTGTGGATGACGATCTTTTCCCGCTCCCGAGTCCAAAAATAAACAGCTAAAATAGGAAACTTTAATTTTCATGCCACAATAATGTGTTATCAACCTTTCAGTATTTCGGAGATGGCTGAGTTGCCCTCGAAGCTCCGTCAGACTGTGCGTGGAATGAGGGATTTCCAGCCAGAAGAGGCTGGAAAACTCAGGTTTATTGAGGAAAACGCTAGGAGACTGGCTAAACTATACGGGTATGATGAGGTCATCACACCGGTCATCGAATACTACGATCTTTTAGCAGCCAAGATTGGGGAGGAAAATAGAAAGCGAATGTACGTTTTCGAGGATTTAGGGGGAAGAAAAGTTGCCTTAAGACCGGAGTTTACGGCTTCAATAGCGAGGCTTGTAGCTACAAAAATGGTTAGCGCCCCAAAACCCATAAGACTGTTCTCCGTTGGCAGCCTATACCGCTATGATGAGCCCCAACTAGGAAGGCACCGCGAGTTCTGGCAGGCAAATTATGAGCTGATAGGTTCAAGCAAGCCCGAGGCGGACGCTGAAATTCTCAACCTAACAAGCGATTTTCTAGAGGCGGCCGGCCTAAAAGATTATGTAATAAAAATAAACCATATCGGAGTTTTACGTAACATACTTGAATATGAAGGCATATCAGAGGATAGGCAGAATGCAATTATGCAACTTCTAGATAAGAAGGAGCGTGACAAAGCCCTAAAATTAGCTGGGGAATACGGTGCCTCAAACAGATGTCTAGAAACCCTGAAAAGCCTTTTTAGAATAGACGGCGGAAATAAAGATGAGGCTCTCAAGAAAATTTCTGATACCATTAAAGATTATCCGGAAGCCCTAAAATCCCTAAGCGATTTAAGCGAAATTGTTAGCTTAGCTGAGAGCGGGGGGATAAAGGCGAAATTCCATATTGAAGCTGACTTCGCTAGAGGCCTGGAATATTACACGGGGATAATTTTTGAGGCGTATGTGCCGGAGTTAA